>SCVR01000010.1 GCA_004296805.1 Dehalococcoidia bacterium | reverse complement strand
TTGAGCGGATCCAGGACTGTCGCGAACTGGCGACCTCGTTCGCCACGTTCCTCGAAGAGCCGGTCGAGTTCGTGTTCGCGCGACCGGAGTCGCTGCTGGCGGCGCGGATGGGGGCGGAGCCTGCGCCCTCGGACCCGCCGATCGAGGTGCTGGCGCCCGCGCCGCCGCAGGCGGCGACGATGTCGTCCGCCGAGTTCGTGCACCAGCCGGACGGGCGTCCGGACTGGCGCGCGATGTGGGAGGGCTTCTGCGAACTCGCGCTCTATGGCGGCCCGCCGCATCGAGGTGCGGACTCAGCCCTCGAGGCCGCGCCGGCCGACGCTCCGGCGACGGAGGGGTTCGACGCGATCGATGAGATCCGGCGGGGGATCTGGATGACGACGGGGCTGTACTCGGAGGTGGACGAGGACGAGCCGGGGTGGCTGTCGATCACGTGCCGGTCGCGGGCGATGGCGGCGTGGATGTGTGCCACGATCATCCTCGAAAACGTGGAGGCGAAGTTCGATGAGGAGCGGCTGCTGGTGCCGGCCTCGGCTTCGTTCACGTTGAAGGACCAGGTGAAGTCAGTGATCACGGTGGTGGCGAAGACGCACCACTACTGGACAGCGCACACGGTGACTGCGGCCTCGATGGCGCGGTAAGGCAAGCAGCCGGAGCCCCGTCGAGGTGAGGGTATGCCCACCCCGCATACGGCCGGCGGTTACTTCTTCGCGCGGAGGGTGCTGAGGTACTGGTGGACCCAGGTGGCGGCGCGCTTGCCGTCTCGGATGGCGGTGACGACGAGGTCTGCGCCGTTGACGACGTCTCCGCCGGCGAAGATGTAGGGGATGTTGGTCTGGCCGGTGCGCGTGTCCACCTTCACGAGGCCCCAGCGGTCGGTCTCGATGGGGGCTTCTTCGGCGAACTCCTGGTCGGCGTTGTAGCCGATGGCGATGACGATGGCGTCCGCGGGGATGACGTACTCGGAGCCCTGGATGGTGACGGGGCGGCGCCGGCCTGACTCGTCCGGTTCAGAGAGTTCCATGCGGACGAGTTCGACGGCTGAGACTGCGCCCTCGGCGTTGCCCATGAACTTCGTGGGGGTGGTGAGGTAGGAGAAGACGACGCCTTCTTCGCGGGCGTGCGTGCGCTCCTCGGCGCGGCCGAGCATCTCGGCCTCGGTGCGGCGGTAGACGCAGGTGACGTGCGACGCGCCGAGGCGGATGGCGGTGCGGACGCAGTCCATGGATGTGTCGCCGCCACCGACGACGACGACGTGCTGGCCGACGTAGGGGCGCTCGCGCTTGTCCTCGGGGAGTTCTTCGGGCGAGAGGTTGCCGCGGACGAGGAAGTCGGTGGCCTGGTAGACGTTCGTCAGTTCTTCGCCGGGGACGCGGAGGGCGTTGCCGACGCCGGCGCCGGTGCCGATGAAGACGACATCGAAGCCGTCCCGGTCGTGGAGTTCCTGGAGGCTGACGTCTTTGCCGACGCGGGTGTTCTGGACGAAGGAGATCCCGAGGTTGCGGAGGGACTCGAGTTTCTGGTCGAGGATCTCCTTGCTCATCTTGAAGGAGGGGATGCCGTAGCGGAGGACGCCACCGGCCTCGGGCCAGAGGTCGTAGACGGTGCAGTTGTGGCCGCGCAGTTGGAGTTCCTCGGCGACGGTGAGGCCGGCGGGGCCGCTGCCGACGATGGCGACGGTGCGGCCGGTGGACGGCAGTTTCATCTGGACGGGGAAGCCGCCGGTCATGCGTCGCTGGTTGTCCGTGATGAAGGACTCGAGGCGGCCGATGGCGACGGGCGGTTGGGAGGAGCCGTCCGGGCGGATGGCGAAGCCGACGACGCATGCGCCCTCGCAGAGCGATTCCTGCGGGCAGAGGCGGCCACACATCTCCGGCAGGGTGGAGGTCTCACGGAACTTGGCGGCCGCGCCGAGGATGTCGCCGTCCTCGAGCCGCTTGAGGGCGGCGGGGATGTCGTTGTGGACGGGGCAGGCGTCCATGCACGGGGCGGAGGGACAGTCGATGCAGCGGTAGGCCTCGACGACGGCGACCTCGAGGGTGAGGCCGAGGTAGGTCTCGTCGAAGTTCTTGACGCGCTCTTCGGGCTTCTGCTTGGGCACGGTGACGCGGCTGATGGCGAGACGGTCGAAGACGATGTTGGTGGGGTTGTCGGACGTCACCGGATGGGCTCCGCACTCACTACGTATTTCTGCGTCATGGGACGAACGTCATCAAGGTTACCAGAGGGCCGGTAGGCCTCGACCTGCTCCGGAATCGACGGTGGGTCTCAGAGCGTGGTGGTTACTTGATCGCCTCGCGGAGGACGGCGACGCCCTCGCGGGCCCGGGCGAGGGCGTGGTCGAGGTGCTCGGCGACGGTGGCAGCCTCGCGACCGGCGAGTTTGACGGGGTGGGCGAGGAGCGCGCCATGGGCCTCGATGGCGGCGGCGGCGCGTTCGCCGGCGTCGGCGAGGTAGGCGCGGAGCGGGGTGAGGCGGAGTTCCTGCGCGGCGAACATGGCCTGGCCGCGCATGCGGCGGAGGGTGACAGCCTCGCGGGCCTCGTCCACCACATGTCCGGCCTCGGCGGCAGCGCGCTCGAACACGTGCGCGATGTCACGGTCGAGGACGGCGAAGTGGGCGAGTTCGTGGCGGACGGTCCAGCCGGCGCGCTCGGTGGCCTTGCCGAGGCGGGTCTCCGGGAGTTGCTCGGCGAGTCCGAGGAGGGTGCCGCGGACCTCGCGCCATTCACGCGCGAGTGCGGCGGCGCGGTTCTGTTCGTCGCTCATGGGGCTCCATCGCTGTGTGATGCGTACGCATTGTAGGCGGGTGCCGCTCTGCTATCGTGCCGGGCACCACCCGACCGAGGAGGCTTCGATGACCGTAGCGCGAGACGGCGCTTCTGCCGCCGCGACGATCCACCAGGCAGCCGAGCGTCTGCGCGCGAGCGTGGGGCAGGTGGTGGTGGGCGCGGAGCAGGCGGTGGACCTCGTGCTCGTCGCGCTGCTGGCGGGCGGGCATGTGCTGCTGGAGGACGTGCCGGGCACGGGCAAGACGCTGATGGCGCGCTCGTTCGCGGCCTCGATCGGCGGGTCGTTCCGGCGGATCCAGTTCACGCCGGACCTGATGCCGACGGACGTGCTGGGCCTGAACTACTACTCGCAGGGGACCGGGAAGTTCGAGTTCCGGCCGGGGCCGATCGAGGCGAACGTGGTGCTGGCGGACGAGATCAACCGCGCGACGCCTCGCACGCAGTCTGCGTTGCTGGAGGCGATGGAGGAGCGGCAGGTCACGGTGGACGGCGAGACGCGTCCGCTGCCGACGCCGTTCGTGGTACTGGCGACGCAGAACCCGATTGAACTCGAGGGGACGTTCCCGCTGCCGGAGGCGCAGTTGGACCGCTTCCTGGTGCGTCTGAAGGTCGGGTATCCGACGGAGGAGAACGAGGTGGCGATCCTGCGCCGCTTCGAGGGGCGATCGCCGCTGTCGAGCGTGCAGCCGGTGGTGTCCGGCGCTGACCTCGTCGCCCTGGGCGAGGCGCTGCCCTCGATCCACGTGGAGGACGACGTGGCGGAGTACGCGGTGGCGATCGTGCGGGCGACGCGGTCGCACGGCGCGTTCGAACTAGGCGCGAGCCCGCGCGCCTCGCTGGCGCTGTTCCGCGCGGCGCGTGCGCGCGCGGCGATCGAGGGGCGCGACTATGTGCGGCCGGACGACGTGAAGACGCTGGCGCAGCCGGTGCTGGCGCATCGGCTGTTGCTTTCGAGCAATACGCGCCTGCGCGGGCGGACGGCGGAGGACGTGCTGGACGAGATCCTGCGCGATGTGCCCGTCCCAGTAGCCGACCCGGCATAGGCCCTCGACCGTGAAGGCGCTGATCACTGAGTCGTGGCTGATCGCCTCGGCCTTCCTCGGGCTGATCGGATTCGCCTCGGGATCCGCGGCGCTGGTGATCATCGGGGCGCTGCTGTTCGGCACGGGTGCGCTCTCGCGGATCTGGAAGCGGCTGTGCCTCGAGCGGGTGGTGTACTCGCGGGTGCTGACAGAGCACCGGCTGTTCGTGGGCGAGCGCACGGCGATGACGATCACCCTCGAGAACCGCAAGCCGATCCCGGTGCCGTGGATCGAGGTGCGCGAGTCGTTGCCGCGCGGGATGCCGGTGACGGGAGTGCGGACGCACGCGGGCGGGACGCCGGGGACGCAGACGTTGCAGCGCGGTGCAGCCCTCGGCATGCACGACCGCCTCGACTGGCCGCTGGAACTGCGCGCGGTGCGGCGCGGGTATTTCCGCGTGGGCCCGACTCGGCTGCGTTCGGGCGACCTGTTCGGGTTCTTTGACCGCGAGGAGGAGGTGGGGCGCCCGGTCGACGGGATCGTGGTGTACCCGCACACGTACGCGCTCGATGACCTGGGGTTCGACAGCGCGCGCCCGTTCGGGGAGCAGCGCGGAGGGTCCCGGATCTACGAGGACCCGAGCCGGATCGTGGGCGTGCGGGACTACCAGCCGGGCGACCCGATGCGTCGGGTGGACTGGCACGCGACGGCGCGCCTCGGGCGGATGCAGTCGCGGTTGTACGAGCCGAGCCGGACGCAGGCGATGGTGATCGCGCTGAACATCCCGACGTTCGAGTACTCGTGGCAGGGGTCTGACCCGGTACTGCTGGAGCGCGGGGTGTCGGTGGCGGCCTCGATCGCGCGGTGGGCTTCGGAGGCGGGGTCATCGGTGGGGCTGATCGCGAACGGTTCGTTCCCGGACGCGGACCGGACGATCCACATCGGCGCGGGGCGGCGGCCGGACCAGCTCAACCGGATCCTCGAGGCGCTGGCGATGGTGACGAACTTTACGACGGGCGAGATGGCGGAGGCGCTCGATGACCCGTCGTTCCCGATACCGGCGGGGGCGACGGTGGTCCTGGTGGCCGCGGTGTTGCCCGCGGACATCGTGGCGACGCTGCGACGGCTGCGCGGGCGGGGGCATCGCGTGCACATCGTGAAGACGAGCCACCGAGTGTGGGATGTGGAGACAGAGCCGATCCCGGTGACGGAGGTGGCGGCGCTCGTCGAGGTGCTGGAGGCGGAGGCGGTGGCCTCGGGCACGATGGAGCTGCCGGAAGGTGTGCTGCAGTGAGGCGAGCGCGATGAGCCAGGCGTTCTCAGACGCACGGGCCGCGGTCGCGGGGCGGGGACGTCGCGCGTGGCGCACGGACCTCCTCGATGTGCTGTACGTGGGCGTGGAGTCGGTGACGTGGTTCATGCTGCTGCGCGTGCTGACGACGCTGGCGGAGCGGGCGTTCCTGGGCTCGCTGGCGGACCGCGTGCGGATGGAGCGGAACGGGAACGAGTTCGTCGACGCGGCTTCGATCGACCGTGCGGTGGCGGTGATCGATGCGGCGCACGCGGCGGTGCACGGGCCCTCGTGGTTGCTGGTGGCACTGACGGCGTTCGGGGGGTTCTACCTGATCCGGCTGATGACGCGGCTGGGGATGGACGGCGCGCTGGGGGCGTGCGTGCTGCTGTTCGCGACGGTGCTGGGGTTGAACGTGGTCGCGCACCTCGCGGTGGCGGGGGACCTGCGGCTGTGGGACACGACGACCGTGGCGGGGTTCCTGGTGACGCCGGAGGAGTACTTCTCCGGGCGGGTGAGCATGGGGGCGTTCATTCGGCATCCGGTGGTGTCCGGCGCCCACGGCGCGGCGATCTCCGTGACGATGCTGGGGCTGGCCGTGGTGTGGTTCCGGTTCGTGCTGGCGGGCCGGAGCATGGTGACGGTGGAGCGCGTGACGCGGTCGTTCGGGGGTGGGTTCGCGTTCGCGCTGGTGGCGATGGTCGGGGCAGCCCTGGGCGATGTGAGTGGCCTCGCGCCCTGGGTGGTGCTGCAGTTCGTGGGGGGCGTGCTCGCGCTGGCTGTGGCGAACCATGTGCGAGCGACGGCGCCCTCGGAGGGGCCGATGCGGCCGGGGCCATGGCTGGTGGCGGTCGGCGGGACGGTGGGGATGCTGCTGGCGATGGCGGGGCTGCTGGGCCTGGCGGTGCTGCTGAACGTGGCGGTGGTCCTGGAGGCGGTCGGCGGGGTCGCGCTGAAGATCGTCGAGATCGTGCTGATCATCGTCATCACGCCGATCTACTGGGTGATGGACTTCTTCCTGCGGTTACTGCTGCCGCGCGGCATCACGGGGATCTTCGACAACCTCGCCCGGGTGGGGGCGGACTTCGACCAGTTGCGGGAGCAGCAGGAGCGCGGGCAGGGCGGGTTCCCGGACTGGGCGAGCAATGGCGCGAAGTTCCTGGCGGCGTTGCTGATCGCGTGGCTGCTGTACCGGCTCGCGCGGATGCTGATGACACGCCGGTCGAGCGGCGAGGGGCCGGTGGTGGAGGTGCGCGGCGACGCGGCGTCTTCCGGGGGCCTGGGATCGTTCCTGCGCGACTTGCTGCCTCGCGGGCGACGTCGAGGGCGCGATGGGTGGGAGCGACGGCACCCGGCGTACCTGCTGTGGCATCGCGCCGAACAGGACGGGACAGAACGCGGGTTCGCGCGGCTGTCCGGTGAGACGGCGGTGGAGTTCGCCTCGCGTGCAGAGCATGCAATGGCGGCGCCGTTCCCGCAGGTGGCGGGGGTCTTCGACCGGTTGCGGTACGGCCGACACGAGCCACCGGCGGGGGAGATCGTCGCGGCGGACGCGGCGCTGACGGCGTGGGAAGTAGCGACACCAGCGACACCGGAGTTGCGTGAGCGCCTGGCGGGTGCGGCACCGCTGCCACCGGCGAAGGACTTCGCGCTGCGCGTGGAGGCGGCGAAGCGGATCGCACGCGGGAAGCCCGCGCCGGGCGAGGAACGTCCGGAGCAGCCGCCCGACACGATGATCTAGCGCGAGACCTCAACACCCTTCGACGTGATGGGACGCAGGACGGGGCGCCCGGCCTCGACGGTCAGCGCGCCGGCGACGTTGTAGCGGTCGAGCGTGGCGCAAAGCGCGACGTCCTCAGCGAAGCCGAGGGTGACCAGGCGCTGGCCGTGCTCGGACTGCGCGAGCGCGGCGGCGAGGTCGTCGCGGGCCGCCTCGTAGCGTTCGAGGGCGAAGAGGGCTTCGGGGCCGGGGGAGGCGCCGAGGCGGACGAGGCGTTCGACGAAGAGGCCGGCGGCGAGGGTGTCGTCCTCGGCAGGTTCGCGCCTGAGTCCGGAGCAGACCACGAGGACGTCGCGGTCCGCCTCGACAGCGGCGCGGATGACCGCGGTCGCGTGAAGGGGTGCGGCGGTCATCGCAAGCGGGGCATCGATGCAGGCGAGCAACGCGGGTGTGCCGTTGGTGGTGGCGACGACGGCGACCTCCGGGACGCGGTCGAGCGCGGCGAAGACGCCGGGGGAGTTGCCGTAATCGAAGCCTTCAGGTGGGAGAGCGTCGCGCTCGCCACAGAGCGCGGCGGTGGTGCCCTCTGCGGCGAGTTGGGCGCGCAGGGTGAGGCCGTCGTCGGTGGTGAGGGCGGGGTAGATGGCGCGGGCGCCGCGGCCGAGGAGCGTCGCGATGACGGAGGTAGCGCGCAGGACATCGATGACGAGGCAGGTCCGGCCCGCGGGCTCGGCGAAGCGGGGTGCGAGGGCGACGTCGACACGGCGGATGGGCATCCTCGAATGCTAGGGGTCAGGCACTCGGGGCGCGGGGCGGTTGGTTGCCGCGCCGTCGGGCGGGCCGTAGCCTGAGGGCACTCGCGGGCGGGCCGCGGAGGGTGCATGCAGGTTCGAGCCGGGATCTTCGACTCCGGAGTTGGCGGCCTGACGGTCGCCGAGGCGCTGCACCGCCTTGCCCCCGCACTTCCTATCTCCTACCTGGCTGACACCGCGTTCTTCCCGTACGGCAACCGCACGGCGGAAGAGGTGTCTGACCGCGCACTCGTGCTGGCCCGGATGCTGATCGAGCACGGAGCGACGGTGATCGTGGTCGCGTGCAACACGGCGTCCTCGGCGGCCCTCGAGCGGTTGCGGGCGGAGTTGTCGATCCCGGTGGTGGGGATGGAGCCGCCGGTGAAGCCGGCGGTGGAGCGAAGCCGGAGCCGGACGGTGGCGGTCCTGGCGACGACGGGGACAGTGAGCGGGGCGCGGCTGGCGCGGCTGACGGAGCGACACAGTGGTGACGCGAATGTCCTGACGATCGCGATGCCGGGGCTCGCGGACCTTGTGGAGGGCGGCGAGACCTCGAGCGAGCGGGTGCGGACGATGCTGGCAGACGCGCTGCGTGAGCCGGTGTCCCGAGGTGTGGACGAGGTGGCGCTGGGCTGCACGCACTACGGGTTCCTGCGGTCGACGCTGGCCTCGTTGCTGCCGGCGAGCGTCGAGGTGCTGGATGCGGCGGAGCCGGTGGCGCGTCGCGTGCTGACAGTGATGGCGGAGGCGGGGCAGGCAGTGCCCTCGGGGGCTCCGGAGGAAGTGCTCTGTTACGCTACGGGCGACGCCGATCGCTTTGAGGCAACCATCGCCCGGTTGCGCGAGGACGGCGCAGCGCTTCCTCCCCTGCGCGTACTTCGCCCGGTCGCCTGATGAAGGAGCCTTGCCGTGCCGCAGGTTGAGACGCAAGTCACGTTCCGGACGCGCTTCGAGGCGGCAGCGGCGCGCAACCACTCGCTGCTCTGCGTGGGCCTCGACCCTGACCCGGCGAAGATCCCGGCCGGGGTGTCGGTGCGCGACTTCCTGATGGGGATCATCGAAGCCACGAGCGACACGGTGGCCTGCTACAAGCCGAACATCGCGTTCTTCGAGCCGTGGCTGGGCGAGGGGATCGACCTGCTGCACGAGATCGTGGCGGCGGTGCCAAACGACGTGCCGGTGATCCTCGATGCGAAGCGGGGGGACATCGGCAATACCTCCGAGGCGTACGCGCGTGCGGTGTTCGACGCGATGGGCGCGCACGCGGTCACGCTGAACCCGTACCTGGGGCACGACGGTATCGAGCCGTTCCTGAAGTACGCCGACCGTCACTCGTTCCTGCTCTGCCGCACCTCGAACGCGGGGGCGAAGGACGTGCAGGACCTGCAGGTCGAGGGGCACCCGCTGTACGAGCACATCGCGTACCTGGCGAACCAGTGGAATACGCGTGGGAACGTGGGCCTCGTGGTGGGCGCGACGTATCCCTCGGAGGCGGCGCGGATCCGGGAGATTTGCCCGGACCTGCTGTTCCTGATGCCGGGTGTGGGCGCGCAGGACGGCGATCTGGAAGCGGCGGTCCGCGCTGGGATGGACGCGAACGGCGCGGGGATCATGGTGAATGCCTCCCGTGGGGTGCTGTATGCGGGCGCCAGCGGCGACCCGGGGTGCGCGCCGGGCGGCTGGGCGGACGCTTCGCGCGAGGCCGCGATCACGCTGCGCGACCAGATCAACGCCGCCCGCGCTCGTTAGCGCCCTCGATGGCCGCCCTCGACCTCCTGGACCTGCGCATGGGGGACGTGCTGCGCCTGCGGAAGGCGCACCCGTGCGGCAGCCACGAGTGGGAGATCGTGCGGCTGGGGGGCGACCTCGGGCTGCGGTGCCGTGGGTGTTCGCACCGGATCCTGATGGATCGGCCCACGCTACGACGTCGCGCGCTGGCGTTTGTGGAGCGCGGGACACCGATGGACCCGGCGATCGAGCGGGCACTGTACGGGGACGCGGGCGCCTCGGCTCTTCCGACGTCGGACGAGTGAGCGGGCGGGGCGCGGTACACTCGGAACGACTCGAAACTGGCACGCAGCAGGGAGGAGGTACGCGGTGAAAGAACTGATCATCGATTCGATCCGCGTCGGCCTCCGCCACTACCGACGGGTGGTGGTACTGCGCGAGAAGGAAGCCGAGCGGTACCTGACGATCTGGGTGGGGGCGGATGTGGCGGACGCCATTGCGTTCCGGCTTCAGGACGTCTCCGTCCCGCGGCCGCAGAGCCATGACCTGATGCTGAATCTGGTGCAGGAGCTGGGTGGTTCCGTGCAGGCCGTGATTGTGAATGACCTGAAGGACGACACGTTCTTCGCGACGATCCAGATCCAGAAGGACGGCCAACTGCTGGAAATCGATTCGCGCCCTTCGGACGCCATCGCGATCGCTGTGCGGGCGAGCGTGCCGATTTACGCGGCGGATGAGGTGCTGGAACGCGCCGGGATCCTGCTGGACGAGGACGGGGAAGAGGTGGCGGAAAACGAGGCCGCGACCGACCAGCCGCCGCCCGTTTCACGGGAGGAGCTGGAAAAGCTCTCCGCATTCCGGGACTTTGTGTCCGGCCTCGATCTGGACGACCTTGGGGGGCCCGCGTAGGACGGCGATCGGTCGTGCGAAGGCGCACAAAGTCGGTTGATCGCCACTAGGTCGAATGTTACTGTCCTGCGCGGCCCGACTCCCTGAAGGGTTGGGCCACCGTGCTGAATTCACCGGCGTTTGGCCTCCTGGGTACCGGGTTCTCACTCGCTATCTGGATCGTGGGCGGGACCTTGCTCGGGCGATGGCTCGATGCGAAGTTCGACACAGAGCCGGTGTTGACGCTGGTGTTCCTGACGGCGGGCCTGGCCATCGGACTTGCAGACGCGGTCCGGCGGTTGAGGGCAGTGATGGCCCGTGTAGAACGAAAGAGGCTCGGGTGAAGAAGCTGCTGATCGCGGCGGGCGTTATCGCGCTCATCATGGTCGGCGTCCTCTTTGTCGGCGGCGTCTCCCCCGTCATCGTTGTCGCCCCAGAAGAGATCTTCTCGATCGGGAGCATCCCGGTCACGAACACGATGATCACCGGCTGGGTGGTCGTCGCGCTGCTGTCGCTGGCCGCGATCATCGCGGGCCGGGGCGTGAAGGAAGTGCCGAGCGGGTTCTCCGGGTTCGTGGAGGCCATGGTCGGTGCGTTCTACGGGATCGTGGTGCAGGTGGCGGGCGAGAAGAACGGCCGCCGCTTCTTCCCGCTGGTGGGCACGATCTTCTTCACGGTGGTCTGTTACAACTACTTCGGCCTGCTGCCGATCAACAACATCATCGGCAAGCCGGAGCCGGGCCACGGCCCGACGCAGGTGGTCTTCCGCCAGTCCGGCGGGCTCGCGTACATCCCGCTGAAGCCCGAGCAGCGCAAGATCAAGAACGGCGACCCGGTCCTGCTGCCGGAAGGCTATGAGCTGGAGCACGAGGGTGCTCCCGCGGCTGAGCCGGCGAAGCCGGGCGCCGCCCCGACGAGCGGCGGACACACAGCCGACCTGAGCGCGCCGTCCGCGCCGATGGTGGCGAACGTCTCGACCGGCAGCGATGTCCTCGCGGTCGCGAACGAGGAGAAGCCGACCGAGGCGATCGAGCGGTCCGCGGACGGTTCCTTCTCGGGCGCGCTGTCGCCGTACTTCCGGTCGGTGAACACGGACATCAACTCGCCGCTGGCGATCGCCCTCTTCTCCTTCGTGTTCGTGGAGATGTGGGGCCTGCAGTCGCTGGGGCCCGGATACCTGAAGAAATTCTTCGCGTTCGGCGCACTGGCGAAGAAGGGCCCGATGGGGCTGATCGATGTGTTCGTGGGCATCCTGGAGCTGGTCTCCGAGATGTCCCGGGTGGTGTCATTCACCTTCCGTCTATTTGGCAATATCTTTGCAGGCGAAGTCCTCCTGCTCATGATGTCGTTCCTGGTGCCGTTCGTCCTGGTGGACGCGTTCTACGGCCTGGAGCTCTTCGTGGGCCTGATCCAGGGCTTCGTCTTCGCGATGTTGACGCTTGTGTTCGCGGTGACCGCGGTCTCGCACCACGGTGACGGTGAGCATGAGGAACACGGTGCGGCCGAGGGGCACAGCGGCATGGAGCCGGCGCACCACTAACCAGCACGTTGCCCCGCCCGGGGGCGTGAGTCATCCGTGAGGCCCCCGGCGGATCCGGGGACACCCAGGGGAGGGTTGAAGTAGATGAAGATCGCACGTCGCTCGTTGGTCGCCACGGCCATCACCGGCGCCCTCTTCGTGTTGACCGCCGGCATCGCCGGTGCTCAGCAGGCAGTGGGTGCGGCGGACAACGAGTCCACCGTGGCCTCGATGAAGTTCCTGGCGGCGGCGCTGGCCATGGGGCTCGGCGCACTCGGCCCGGCGCTTGGCATCGGCATGCTGGGCGGGAAGGCGATGGAGGCTCTGGGTCGTAACCCGGAGGCCGCCGGCGCCATCCAGACCAACATGATCCTCGCCGTCGCGTTCGCGGAGGCCATCGGCATCTACTGCCTGGTCGTCGCCATCCTGATCGGCTTCGTCTTCTAAGACGGGCCCGCTTGGGACTGCATCACGGATGACCGTCCGGGAGCCGGACGAGCCTGCAGAGGTTCGTCCGGCCGCCCCGGCACCATCCTGACGAGGAGTTGACCAGTGAAGACGCAGAGGCAGCGTCCCGGCATCGTCCGGCTGCTCACGCGGCCGCGCCTCGTCGCGCTCGGCTTCGGCACGATGCTGGGCATCGTCCCGGCAGTCGCGTCGGCGGCGGAAGAGGCTGGCGGCATCGCGGCGCTGGGCATCAGCCTGCCGGGCCTGGTGGCCCAGCTGGTCAACTTCGGCATCCTGCTCCTCATCCTTCGGATGTTCCTGTTCAAGCCCATCATGAAGGTGATGGACGAGCGGAAGCGGAAGATCGAGGAGGGGCTGCACGCCTCTGAGGCGGCTGCCCACGCTGCGGAGAGCAGCCAGGAAGAGTCTCGTCGCGCCCTCGACGCCGCACGCGCCGAAGGGCGCGAGGCGATCGCGCGAGCGCAGGAGACGGCAGCCCGGTTGAGCACGGAGCTCGAGACGCAGGCGCGTCGCGAGGCCGAATCGATCGTGGACCGCGCCCGCGCGGAGATCGAGCGCGAGCGCCAGCAGGCGATCCAGTCGTTGCGCGCGGAGTTCGCGGACCTGACGGTCCGTGCCGCCGAGCGTGTGGTGGGCCAGTCTCTGGACCGCAACGCGCACCAGCGCCTGATCGACGAGACGCTGGCGACGAGTTCGTTCGGACGGGACGCGTAGCGTGCCCGCCACCGCCAGCACTCGCGACACGGCGGGCCGCCGCTATGCCCTCGCGCTGATCGAAATCGCGCGGGC
>SCVR01000315.1 GCA_004296805.1 Dehalococcoidia bacterium | reverse complement strand
GCGGCGGCGGCGGTGACCGCGGCGGTGGTGGCGGCTACGGCGGCGGCGGTAGCCGCGGCGGTGGTGGTGGCTACGGCGGCGGTGGCCGCGGTGGCGACCGCGGTGGTGGTGGCGGCAGCTACGGCGGTGGCCGTGGCGGCGGTGGCTACCGCTAACTGGCTTCAGGGCCGCGCGCGCAGCAGGTGTCGCGCGCGGTCAGGCCAGACTTGGCTCAACAACACAGCGAGGCCCCTCTTCGGAGGGGCCTCGTCTCGTACTCAGCCCAGTCGAGGGCTAGTGACCGCTGCCCGTCGGGCGCTCGTGCGACCGGCCGAACCGTGCCTTCTTCGCACGTGGCACCAGACGCAGGCCTTCGAGCTCCTCTTCTGTCACCTCGTTCACCGCCTGCTCCGCGGAGCGGCCCGCGCGCAGACGGCGGGCTACTGCCACACCGGCGGCGATGATCACCGCGGAGGAGACGGCAGCGCCTCCCGCGATGAACATGTGCTTCCGGCGCATCTCCGGAAAGCGCTCCAGCACCTGATGGGCGAGTGAAATCGCCTCGTGCGCGAGCGCGTCCACCTTCTCGCCACCACTCGCGTCGCTGGAGTCATCGGACAGCCAAGCAGCCATGGGTCCCCACCCTTTCCGATGTCCCGCCGGTCCAACATCCAGAGTATCGCGCACGACGGTTACGCAGATGTTGCGTCGATCTGACGAAGGAGGCAGGCCGTGTGGAGCGCCGCGTACATCGCCTCCGCGCCCTTGTTGCCCACGGCGCCACCCGCCCGGGCTTCCGCCTGGGCAAGGTTGTTCGTCGCGATGACCCCGTTCCCCACAGGAATTCCCGTCTCGCGCCCGATCTCCATCAGCGCACGGGTCGTTTCCCCCGCCACCAATTCGAAGTGTGGCGTCTCGCCCCGGATCACCGCGCCAATGGCGCACACCGCGTCCACCTCGCCGTCCTCCGCGAGGCGCTGGGCGACGATCGGGATCTCGAACGCACCGGGCACCCAGTAGACCGTCAGGTCGTCCTCTCGGACGCCGTATTCCGCCGCCAGGGCAAGGGCGCCGTCCGCGAGGCGTTTCGTGATCTGGTCGTTGAACATCGCGACCACGATCGCGACCCTCAGGCCCTGCGCGTCGAAGCGGTCCTCACCGTAGGTCTGAGGCACGCCTAGTCCTCTGCCCCGGGCATGTCCTGCGACAGGATGTGCCCCATCTTGTCGCGCTTCGTCGTCAGGTAGCGCACGTTGTACGCGTTCGCCGGGACCTCCAACTGCACGCGCTCCACCACGTCGAGCCCGTAGCCGTCGAGGCCCGCCCCGCGCAGCGCGCCGAACGTCGCCAGTTCCTTGATCTTCACCGGGTTGTTCGTCATGAGCCGCATCTGCCGCACACCGAGGTCGACGAGGATCTGGGCGCCGATGCCGTACTCCCGGTTCTCGGCCGGCAGGCCGAGCGCGATGTTCGCCTCGACGGTGTCGAGGCCCTCCTCGTCCTGCAGCCGGTACGCCCGGATCTTGTTGTGCAGGCCGATGCCGCGCCCCTCCTGGTCCATGTAGAGGATGACGCCGCGCCCGGCCTCGGCCACCTTCGCCATGGCCGCGTCCAGCTGCTCACCGCAGTCGCAGCGCATGGAGCCGAACACGTCACCGGTCACGCACTTGTCGTGTACCCGCACGAGCACGGGCTCCGGGCTCGTCACGTCGCCCATGACGAGGGCCACGTGCTCCTTCTGGTCGATCATCGTCTTGTAAGCGATCACCCGGAACGTCCCGTGGTGGGTCGGCAGCGTCGCCTCGTCCACGCGGTCCACCAGGCGCTCGTTGGACATCCGGTAGGCGATCAGGTCCGCCACCGTCAGGATCTTCATCTTGTGCTTGCGCGCGAACTTCACCAGGTCCGGCATCCGGGCCATGGTGCCGTCTTCCTTGATGATCTCGCACACCACACCGGCCGGTTCGAGGCCCGCCATGCGGCAGAGGTCCACCGCGGCCTCCGTCTGGCCGGCACGCTGCAGCACCCCGCCCGGCTTCGCCCGCAGCGGGAACACATGCCCCGGCCGCGTGAAGTCCGCCACGGTCGCCTTCGGATCACCGAGGAGCATGATCGTCCTTGAGCGGTCAGCGGCAGAGATGCCCGTCGTCACGCCCTCGCGCGCCTCCACGGTCACCGTGAACGCGGTGCCCAGCGGTGCCGTGTTGTGGTCGGCCATCGGGTTCAACCGCAGTGCGTCCGCGCGCTCTTCGGTCACGGGCACGCAGATCAGTCCGCGCGCGTGCGTGGCCATGAAGTTGACCCAGTCCGGCGTGCAGAACTGCGCCGCGATGACGATGTCGCCCTCGTTCTCGCGGTCCTCGTCATCGGTGACGATGATCGGGCGGCCGTTGCGCAACTCCTCGAGGGCCTCCTCGATCGAGGCCATCTCCGCCGGGCGTCGCGCGGCACGCCGCGGGGGCTTGGACGCCTCCGCCGCTTTCACCGGTGCGCCCTTCCGCTGTGCCGGCCGGGGCACGCCCGACCGCGTCGATGTCCGCACTGCCTTCGCTGCCATCGCTCCCGACCTCTCTCGCGTTGGTGTCGACGCCCTAATGGGTCGCCGCGCGCGACTCCAGGATCTGCTCCACATACCGGGCAATGATGTCCGTCTCCAGGTTCACCGGGTCGCCCGGCTTCCGGCGCAGCAGGTTCGTGTGCTCCTGCGTGTACTGCACCAGCGAGACGGAGAAGGAGGTGTCGTCGCGCGCCATGACGGTCAGCGACGCCCCGTCGAGGCAGATCGGCCCCTTCATCACGATGTACTTCAGGTACTCCGGATCCACCGTGTACCGCGCGATGATCGCCTCGCCCTCCGGCGTGAACGAGTGCACCCGGCACGTGGTCTCCACGACCCCGCGCACGAGGTGGCCAGACAGCCGCGTGGCGCTCGTCACCGACCGTTCGAGGTTCACCACGTCGCCCGGGACCAGGTCCTTCAGGTCGGAACGGCGGTAAGTCTCGTTCATCACGTCGAACGTCATGCTGGAGGTATCCATCGTGCGCACGGTGAGGTCGACGCCGTTTACGGCGATCGAGTCACCCAGCCCCGTGCCCTCGATGATCGTGGAGCAGCCGATGACGAGCACGCCGCCCTCGTGGCGGAGGACGGTGCCCACCTCTTCGATGATCCCCGTGAACATGACCGCTCCCCCCGCTAGTCCGCAGTGGCGTCCGGCCAGGCCGGTACACCCTCGACCAGCACGTCCTCACCCAGCCGACTGACGGCAAGGTCGTGGAGACGAGGAGCCTCCCGCATGACCTGCGCGCCACGCCCGCTCACCGCGCTCGGAGCAGCGGCGGCGCCGATCACCACCGGCGCGATCACAGCATACAGGCGGTCAACGAGGCGGCGGTCGAACAGCGCGCCCAGCAGCACGCCTCCGCCTTCCACCATCACATTCAGTATGCCCCGCTGCCCAAGCGTCCTCAGCAGGGCCTCCAACGAGACATGTCGCTCGCCATCCGCGCCGGCTTCCGATGCGACGACTAACACCTCGCCACCGCTCGCCTCGATCGCCGAGCGCCACGTCGAGGGCGCACCCTCCACCGTCGCTACGATCACCGGGCCGCCCGCCTCTGCGAACACGCGCGCCGTCGCCGGAGTCCGTCCC
>SCVR01000314.1 GCA_004296805.1 Dehalococcoidia bacterium | reverse complement strand
TCGCGGAGCGGGTTGCGGTTCGGGCGGTTGGCCACGGGACGCTTGGGCGGCCGCATCATGAAGGTGTTGATGCAGGCGAGGCCGCGCATGGCGGCCACGAAGATGAACGGTGAGCCGAGCGACGCTGCGGTGAGCATGCCCGCGAGGGAGGGCCCGAGGATGCGCGAGATGTTCTGGGCGATCGAGTTCATCGCGATCGCGTTCGGCAGGGTCTCGGGCGTCGTGAGGTCGGCCACGAAGGCCTGACGGGCGGGCTGGTTCATCGCCGTGGTCAGCGAGGTGAGCAGGCTGAAGGCGTAGACGTGCCAGACCTGGACGTGGCCGCTGAGCACTAGCACGGCGATCACGCTGGCCTGGAGGGTGTCCGCCAGGGTGGCGCAGACGATCACCGTGCGCCTCGGGTAGCGATCCGCAACGATGCCGCCGATCGGGGTCAGGAACAGCGAGAGCACGCCACCGATGAAGGCGACGTTCGCGAGTTGCACGGCGGAGTGGGTGAGGACGAAGACGAGCCAGCCGAGGGCGATCTGCTGACCCCACTGGCCGAAGCCGATCGAGATCGTGCTCAGGGTGAGCAGACGGAAGTCGCGGTTCTTGAGGGACTCGAAGGCGTTGGGGCGCTGCTTCGCCGGGGGCGCCGCGGGCGGGGTGGTGGGATCGGGCTGCGCCTCGATCGCCATGGCGGTGTCCTTGCTACCGCCCTCTAGGTACGAAGGTGCGGTGCGTTCAGGCGGGATTATCCCCCTCCCGTCGAGTGCCCAAACTCGGATGTGTGCCATTGACCCATACCCCCCGGGTAGGGGTAGAATCCCATTCGAAGGAGAACCCAGATGCCACAGATGACCCTCTACGCCCCCGACATCACCTGCGATCACTGCATCGCCACGATCCAGAAGACCTCGACTGCCATCGAAGGCGTGCGGTTCATCGACGGCGACCCGGACACCCGCTCGTTCCGGCTGGACGTGCCGTCAGGCGTCGCCCTCGATGCTCTCGCGGTCGCACTGGCGGACGAGGGGTATCCGCTGGGCGGGCCCGACGACGCGCCGACCGGTGGCGGCATGCCCGCGATGGCCGGCCACGGTGCGAACGTGACGATGTTGCCGATGGCCGGCGCGACGAAGCCGAAGTTCGTGCCCACGTACACGCCGAAGCCCTCGGCGGCCGGTGCGGACGTTGTCTACTCGTGTCCGTGTGGGTCGACCACCGAGGTGTTCCACTACGACCGGAGCAAGGCGGAGCAGACGCCACACGCCTGCTGCAACCACCAGGTGCTCGTTGCACCGGACGCAGCGCAGAGACTGCGGGCCCTCGATGGTTACGAGGTCATCAACGTGCAGACGGTCACGATGCCGTGGGGCCAGCCGATGGAAGCCGCGATGGCGGTCCGGCCGTAGCGGCCGAGGGGAGACCTCGATGGACGCAGAGACACGCGCCGACGTACTGAAGCGCCTGAACTACATCGATGGACACCTGCAAGGGATACGGAAGATGGTGCAGGAAGAGCAGTACTGCGTGGACGTGATGAAGCAGGCGTTCGCGGTCCGCCGCGCCATCGAGAAGATGGAGGCGAAGATGCTGGACGGGCACCTGCACCACTGCGTCGCGGACGCGGTCCAGCACGGCGACACGGAGGAAGTCTTCGGCGAACTCGTCGAGTTGTACCGGTTGGCGAACAAGTAGGACTCTCATGACCACTGCCACCACTCCCACTCCCGCTGCGGAGCACTTCCGCTTCGGAGTTCGCGGCATGACCTGCGCCTCGTGCGTGCGACGGGTTGAGCGTGCCCTGACCAGCGTCGAGGGCGTGTCCAGCGCGGCGGTGAACCTCGCGACCGAGCAGGCAACCGTCGAGGCGCCGGCTGGCGTGGACCTCGAGGCGCTCCGAGCGGCCGTGGACCGCGCGGGATACCACCTGCGACTGCCGGATGCCGGTGAGGACGAGGATGCGGCCCGCAACTCGTTGGAGGCGGAGCGTACGCGCGAGTCGCGCGACCTCGCGATCCGCGCGGGGGTGTCGCTGGCGATCGCCGCGGTGTTGATGACGTGGATGGTGATCCACACCTACGGCGTCGCCTGGTTTGGCTGGCACTGGATCCACGACATCCCGTTCCGGCTCTCGAACGGGCTCCAACTCGGGGCGGCGCTCCCGGTCGTGACGTGGGCGGCGTGGCCGATCCTGCGAGCAGCGTGGAAGGTGGGCCGACACGGCTCGACTGACATGAACACGCTGATCGCGGTCGGTACGCTCACGGCGTTCGTCTACTCGGTCGTCGTCACCATCGCACCCGGTGTGGTGGCGAAGGGCGGCCTCGGCCTGACGGTTTACTACGACACCGCGACGGCGATCATCGGTTTCGTGCTGTTGGGACGGTGGCTGGAGGCGCGTGCCAAGGGGCAGACGTCCGAGGCGATCCGGACCCTCCTTGCGCTGCGTCCACAGACCGCGCGCGTGTTCGAGAACGGCCAGGAGTTCGAGATCCCCGCGCGCGCAGTACAGCCGGGTGACATCGTGATCGTCCGTCCCAGCGAGCAGTTGCCGGTCGACGGCGAAGTGGTCGAGGGCGCGTCCGCCGTCGATGAGTCGATGCTGACCGGCGAGTCACTGCCGGTATCAAAGGGGCCGGGCGACTCCGTGTTTGGCGCGACGATGAACACGACGGGGCTGCTGCGCGTGCGTGCGACGGCCGTGGGCGCAGACTCGGCGCTGGCGCGGATCGTGCGACTCGTCGAAGAGGCGCAGACCTCGAAGGCGCCCGTGCAGGCGCTGGCGGACCGGGTGGCGGCGATCTTCGTGCCGGTCGTCTTCGGGATCGCGGTGGTGACGTTCCTCGGATGGTGGCTGCTGGGGCCGGAGCCGCGCGTCACCCTCGGCATCCTGAACGCGGTGACCGTGCTGATCATCGCCTGCCCGTGCGCGCTTGGGCTGGCCACGCCGACCGCGGTGATGGTGGGCCTCGGACGTGCGGCGAAGGCCGGTGTGCTGATCCGCAACGCACAGGCACTTGAGGATGCGCGCCGCATCGACACGGTCGTCTTCGACAAGACAGGCACGATCACGGAAGGACAGCCCTCGGTCACGGCGATCGAGCTCGTGCCTGAAGCGCCGGTGGACGAAGCGACGCTGCTGCGGCTCGTCGCCTCGGCGGAGCGTGGGAGCGAGCATCCCTACGCGGGTGCCGTGGTCACGGAAGCGGAGCGGCGCGGCCTGGCCATCGAGTGGCCCACGACATTCCGCGCGGCACCGGGTATCGGCATCGAGGCGACGGTGGCGATCGATGGCGTCCAGCGTTCCGTGCTGGTGGGGAATGCGGAACTGCTTCGGCAGGCCGGAGTTGACGGCACCACGCGCGGCGGCATGCGCGTCGACTTCCTAGTGGAGCAGGCGACACGCGGCGGTGCGACGGCGATCCGTGTTGCCGTGGATGGCAAGGCTGCCGGGGTGATCTCGGTGGCGGATCGGCTCCGCCCGAGTTCGCGCGACGCCATCGCACGCCTGCGCGCGGCGGGCGTGACGGTGGTGATGCTGACGGGGGACGGCCTCGGCACCGCGCGCGCCGTCGCGGCCGAGGTGAGGATCGACCGTGTACAGGCGGACGTGCGGCCCGAGGGCAAGTCGGACGTGGTGCGTGTGCTCCAGGCCGAGGGGCGTGTGGTCGCGATGGTGGGCGACGGGATCAACGATGCACCAGCGCTGGCCGCTGCCGATATCGGCATCGCGATCGGGGGTGGCACTGACGTGGCGATGGAGACGGCGTCCGTCACGCTGATGCGCGCGGACCTCGGCGCTGTCGCGCGGGCGATCGAGGTGAGCCGGGCGACGATGCGGGTGATGCGCCAGAACCTCGCGTGGGCGTTCGGTTACAACGTGGTGCTGATCCCGATCGCCGCGGGGGCGGGCTACCTGCTGTTCGAGGTCGCCCTCGACGGCATGACCGTGCCCTCGCTGTTGCGGCCGGTGTTCGGTGCGCGGGGCTTCCTCAACCCGATCGTCGCGGCGATGGCGATGGCCTTCTCCAGTGTGAGCGTGATGACGAACAGCCTGCGGCTCCGGCACGTGCGTATCGACTAACCTCGCCGGGATGACTCACGAAGCCGTACCACCCGAGCACGTTCCAGCCGATGAGCACATCGTCTACCGCCCGGCGACGATCGAAGACTCTTCCGCGCTGGCCGAACTGCGCTGGGACTTCCATCTGGAGGACTACCCGGGTTCGGCAGCGCCCTCCGAGCGACCGTTGTTCATCGAGGCCTGCACGCTGTGGATCCGACATCGGCTCGCCCTGAGCACCTGGACGGTGTGGGTCGCCGAGGACCGGGCCACCGGCACCATCGTGTCGCAGGTCTTCGTCAACCTCGTCGACAAGGTGCCGAGGCCGGGGCGGCTCGTCGACCAGTACGGATACGCCTCGAACATCTACACGCGGCCGGAGTGGCGCAGCCGAGGCGTGGGCTCCCGCCTGATGGAGTGGGTGAAGTGGTGGGCGCTCGGCGCTGACCTGGCGTTCCTGCTGGTCTGGCCCGCCGAGGCGGCCCGCGAGTTCTACGCCGACCTCGGCTTCGTCCCAGAGGGTCAGGCAATCAATCTCTTGTTGCGTCCCGAGGCTTCGCCCGAGCAGTAACATCGCGCGGAACAGACAGTCATCCGACCACTCAAGGGGACATCGATGGACTTTGCCTGGGGCGAGGAACAGCGGAGCTTCCGCGCGAAGGTGCGCGAGTTCATCCAGCGTGAGTGGGGGGACGGCGCGAGCGGTGGCGAAGAAGAGCGGCCCGACCGTGCTCGCGTGTACCAGCGCGCGCTCGCCTCGAATGGTTGGCTGACGATGGCGTGGCCGAAGGCGTACGGCGGCGGCGCGGCGACGCCGTGGGAGCAGATGATCTTCGCGGAGGAGTCCGCGTTCGCCTCGGCCCCCACGGGCGGGCAGGGCGCTGACCGCGTGGGGCCGGTGCTGATGATCCACGGCACCGAGGAACAGAAGCAGCAGCACCTCACCGCGATCGCCGAGGCGCGCGAACACTGGTGCCAGGGGTACTCGGAGCCGGGCGCCGGCTCGGACCTCGCGTCGTTGCAGACGCGCGCGGTGCGCGATGGCGACGACTACGTGCTCAACGGGCAGAAGATCTGGACGAGCGGCGCGCAGCACGCCGACTGGATCCACGTCCTGACCCGTAGCGACCCGGACGCGCCCAAGCACCGAGGCATCACCTACCTGATGATTCCGATGAGCACACCGGGCATCTCGATCCGCCCGATCGTGCAGATGCACGGCGCGGCCGGGTTTAACGAGACCTTCTTCGAGGACGTGCGGGTGCCGGCCGTGAACGTGATCGGCGAGCACAACCGTGGCTGGTACGTGGCCGCGACGGCTCTCGACTTCGAGCGAAGCGGGATCCAGCGCATGGCGGCGGCGGTCGGACCGTTCGGGCGGCTGTTGAAGCACGCCCAGTCGAACGCGAAGTCGCTGTCGTACGCGCACCGGATGGCCGTCGCGGACACCGCGATCGAGGTGGATGTGGCGCGGCTCCTCGGTTACCGGGTGACGTGGATGCAGTCCGCGGGCCTGGTGCCGAACCAGGAGTCGAGCATGTCGAAGATGTTCGGCTCGGAGCTGCAGCAGCGCAGCGCGCGGCGCGGGATCAACCTGCTGGGCCTCGCGGGCGCGCTGAAGCCCGGAAACCCGCAGGCGGCGCTCGGCGGCGAGTTCTGTGACCTGTACATGCGCACCGTGTCGGTGACGATCGCCGCAGGGACTTCCGAGATCCAGCGCAACATCATCGCGACGCGCGGCCTCGGCCTGCCGCGCGGGTAATCCGGGGCGTCCTCGCCGCGCTACGAGTGCTCGAGCGCCTCGATCTGTGACGCGAGTTGGAGGCGGTGCTCTGACTCCGGATCGTGCTCGGCGGAGGGCGCCTGCTTCGGCAGGGTGACCCGCAACAGCAGGGGCGCAGCCAGCGTCGTGAGCAGCGTGACTGCAATGCTCGCGGTGTAGACCTCGTCACCGATCACCCCGGACTGGTGGCCGAGGACGGCGATGACGAGGGCGACTTCGCCTCGGGCGATCATCCCCGTGCCCACCGCGAGCGAATCCTGGTGCGAGAAACCGCCGAGGCGGACGCCGCCGTAGCAGCCCACCACCTTGGTCACGATGGCGACCGCCAGCAGCGCTGCGGTGAACAGCGGCACGGCTCGCAGGCCCTCGAGGTCCGCCGACATCCCCGTGGTGACAAAGAAGATCGGGGCGAAGAGGGCGTAGCCGATGAGGTTGCCGAAGTCCGCGAGGTCTTCCTGCAAGATCGTGCGCCCAAAGAGCACACCGGCGAGGTAGGCGCCGGAGATGGCGGCGAGGCCGCCAATCTCCTGGGCGGCCCAGGCGAAGGCGAGGACCAGCGCGAGGACCTCCAGGAAACGGTGTTCACGGGTCTCCATGAGGACGAGGCGGACCGCGGCCAGCTTCGTGACGAAGTGGCCGACGAGCAGGGCCCCAGGGAGGAAGAGCCCGAGCCGGACGAGGTCACCCATCCCGCCACCGCCCTCGATGCTGATGACGACGGTGAGGACGATCACGCCAATGATGTCATCGATCACCGCGGCACCAAGGATGGCGCTGCCGATCCGGCTCTGGAGGAACCCGGCTTCTTTCAGCACGTGAGCGGAGACGGTGACGCTGGTGGCGGTCATGATCGTGCCAATGAAGACAGACTCGGAAACGCCGTATCCAAACCAGATCGCCAGGCCCGCCGCGCCGGCCATCGGCAAGGCCACGCCACCGACGGCGGCGAGGGTCGCAGCGATGCCGACCCGCCGCATCTCGACGAGGTCGGTCTCGATGCCGGCGACGAAGAGGAGGAGCACGACGCCGATGCTCGACATGCCCTCGAGGGCCGGGGAGAGGTGGACGAGTCCGGTGACGCTAGGGCCGAGGAGGACACCGGCGACGAGGACGCCGAAGACGCTGGGGAGCGCGAGCGCGGTCGCAATCGAGGAGGTGATACGGGCCGCCAGCAGGATCAGCGCGAGGCTGATCAGGAGTTCGGCGGAGGATTCCACGGGTGCTCCCGGACGCTAGCCCAGGCCGGGGCAGACTCGGGCAGATTCAGCGCGACGGCATTCAGCGGCCAACCGTGCCCCCGCGCGAGGGGTACTACTCGACCGAGCGCTGGCTGCGGAAGTAGTGCACGGCGGTGCTGACTGCGAAGAGACCGAAGAAGACGATTCCCGCTGCCATGTCAGATTCCCGTCTGCCGATTCCCTTCGGGAGGTGTTCGACATCCCGAAGGCTACGGAGGCCATGTTTCGTGAAGGTGACATCTGTGTCTCACGTGCGTGACGAGTTCGTTGCGAGCGCCTGTGTCGTGCGCCGGAGCGCAGAGAGAGGCGAGGCCGAAGCCTCGCCTCTCCAGATTCCGAACCGCAGCCTCGGTTACCGGGCCGGGACGAACTCGCCCGTCATCGCCGAGCCGTAGCCGGGGATCTCCTGGGGCGGGTACGCGTGCGTGCCCATCTCCGGGATGTCCAGGCCGGCCATCTCGTCCTCGGGGCTGGAGCGGAAGATGCCCATGGCCTTGAGGATCGAGAAGAGGATGAACGAGGTGCCGAACGACCAGACGATGACCGTCACGGCGCCGACGAGTTGCGCCACGAACTGCGCGCCGTCCCCGAAGAAGAGGCCCTTGATCGGGTACCCCACGACGAGGTAGTCCGGCGCGGTGCCGTCCGCGAAGAGTCCGACACACAGGATGCCGAAGACACCGCTGACTCCGTGGACCGCAATCGCGCCCACCGGGTCGTCGATCTTTAGGACGCGGTCGATGAACCCCATCGCCCAGCAGGTGAGGACCCCTGCGATACCGCCGATCAGGACGGCGAGCGCGGGGGAGACGTACCCGGACGGCGCTGTGATGGCCACCAGGCCGGCGAGGATGCCGTTGATCATGTAGCCCGGGTCGTACTTGCCCAGGGTCATCTTGGCGAAGGCCATCGCCGTCACGGAGCCGGCGGCGCCCGCCAGCATCGTCACCACGGCGACCTCACCGATGCGGAGGTTGCCTGAGCCCGAGGCGCCCAGCGTGGAGCCCGGGTTAAAGCCGAACCAGCCGAACGCGAGGATAAACGTGCCGATGGCGGCCATGTTGATGTTGTGGCCCGGCATCGCGTTGCTGCTGCCGTCCTTGTTGTATTTGCCGAGCCGGGGTCCGAGGACCATCGCTGCAGCGAAGGCAGTCCACCCACCGACGGAGTGCACCACGCCGCTGCCGGCGAAGTCCACATACGGTCGGCCGATCGCGGAGTCCTTCAACTGGAAGAGCCAGCCGCCGCCCCACGCCCAGTTGCCGAATACGGGGTAGATGAAGCCACCGATGACGACGCCCCAGATGAGGAATGAGACCCAGCGCCATCGCTCAGCCACGGCGCCGGTGAGGATCGTCGCAGCGGTGTCCATGAACACCATCTGGAACAGGAAGAGGACCGCGACGCCGACGTCCAGGACGTTCGGCCCGAGGAAGAAGCCCTTGTAGCCGAAGAGCCCCCACTTCGTGTCGCCGATCGTGATGCCGGCTTCCTTGTTCAGCGCGAGCAGGCCCGCGCCGAGGTTCGTGGGGCCGGTGAGGCCGACACCACCGAACTGGATCGCGAAGCCCACCGCCCAGTAGGCGAGCATGCCAACGCCGTAGATCATGAAGTTGGTCATCATGACCTGCATCGCGCTCTTGGCGCGGCAGAAGCCCGTCTCCACCATGGCGAAGCCGGCCTGCATGAACATGACGATGTAGCCACAGACCAGGACCCACACGAAGTTGATCGCGATGCGGTTCTGGTTCACGTACGCGGCGAGGTTGTAGGCGAACGGTTCCTTCGCCTGCGCGTCCGCGAACATCTTCGCGGTCGCATCGGCGTCGAGGACACCGTCCTTGTCGAGGACGGCGAGGCTGCCGCCACCGACGCCGACACCGGCGAGGTCCTCGGGCGTGCCGACCTTCGTGCCGGACACGTCGATCGCTGGCTCGTCGTCCGGCCCATCGGCGAAGGCGGTGTGGGCGCCTACGCCGAGGAGCAGGACGGCGGCCAGCACTGGTGCCACCATCAGGGCCGGCCGGAGCGCCTTGCCCGGCGTGGCCGTGGTGGAGGCGGAAGTGGCCTTCAGGTGACGCGTAAGCGCGGCCGTCACGGATGGGTAGCGCTTCACGGCGACACGGATGTCGAAGCGACCGGCGCCGGGGACGCCGATCAGGCGGATGCCGCCCTTGCGCGCTTCGTGGCCGGAGAACTCAGACCAGGGGCGGAAGACGACGCGGTTCAGCGCGATGCCCGCGCTGGTGAGGCGGTAGCGGATCGGACGAGAGACCACCGCGTACATCGCCAGCATGGCGATGACCTCGAGGCTGGTGTGCACCATCCCGGAGACGGCCCCCAGCAGGAGCAGTGTTCCCAGGGAGCCGATGGAGAACTGGTGGTACCGCATGCGCTCGGCGAAGGAGAGGCTGAACTCGCGCTCCACCTTGCCTTCGACCTTCATGCCGCGGACAGCGACGACGCGCGAGAGCGCCGTCAGGATCGTAAACAGCACCGGCATCAAGAAGAGTGCCGTGTTCATGCGATGTCCTTTTCCAACACCGCCACAGAGGCGGTCTCCGTTGTCTGCTTGCGACGTCCGAACAGACGCCAACTGCTGGGCCAGGGGGACGCGGTCTGGCGGTAGAACAGCCCCTTGCTCTTGTCGACGCAGAAGCGACGCATCTCGAACGCTGCCCGGTACTCGGGGTCGCCGGGAGCGTGCTCCAGGGCGACATCGAGGTGCGGGATCGACTTGTCGTAGAACCCCAGCCGGGCGAAGAACTCCGCCTGCGCCATCCGGCAGGAGAAGTCCGTAGGAGCCTCCGCGAGTGCGCCTTCGATCAGGTCCTGCGCCTCGTGGATGCGCCCCATTCGCGTGTACGCCACGCCGAGGCCGGCGCGTGCGCCCGCCCACGAGGGGTACTCCGCCGTCACCCGCTCCATCAACGGGATCGCCTGAGCGACCTCGCCGATCACGAGGAGGTGGTGCGCTCGCTTCCAGGCATCTGCCGGCGGAGGCGCGGGGGAGTGCGGGGACGCCGTCGCGCCGCCGCCTGCATCGACTCGTTGGGCTATCAAGGGCAACCTCCTCGCCTGGCCGGTACCGGGCTCCATACGGCCCGCCGGATTACCGCGTCTGCGGGCATTGGAGGGTGGGAGCGACACCGATCGCGCTGGCACGAGGGGTGGGGGACGGCCGCCCTAGCCTGTTTCCGCTAGGTGCCGAGGCTCGCGCTCGGATGTTTCGACGCGTTGGAGAACGTGCGTCGATTGGATGTACTTTCGACTTCAGAACAGCATCTGAGTCATTTCAGAGAATCTGGCTCGACTTCGTCGACGACCGCTGCAACACGGTGGTTGACGAGGCTGGTCGAAACCACGCACCATGCGCCCCGCGAGACCCGATCAAGGTCACGCGCGAAGCGCGAGGAGGACGCCATGACTGCATCGCCGACCCGGACGTCCACCCTGCCCGCCTCGCGCGCCGCGTAACGAGCACTCACCGACTGTTCGAACGCGACCCACGGGGCGCCTGACCCCGGAGTCTGCATGCCTTCATCTCACTGGTTACGACGGCCGACGCTCCTGCCCGGCCGTCCGATGGATCCCACGCGCCTCTACCTGCGGCTTGGCGCCCTCGGCGGCTTCGCCAACGCGACCGGCCTCGTGCTGTATGCGTATTACGCGGTGCGTGTGGCGCACCTCTCTCCGCTCGAACTCGTCCTTGCCGGGACGGCGCTCGAGGTGGCGACGTTCGTGTTCGAGATCCCCACCGGCGTGGTCGCTGACCTCGTATCGAGGCGGCTCTCGGTCGTCCTCGGCTACTTGCTCGTCGGTGCGGGCTTCGTCCTGATGGGCGCGGCGCCAGCGTTTTGGGCGATCGCTGGCGGGCAGTTCGTCTGGGGCATCGGCTTCACGTTCTTCAGCGGGGCGCGCGAGGCGTGGCTGGCGGATGAGGTGGGCGAGGATGCCGCCGGCCCGCTCTACCCCGCGTTCGTGCGCCGCCGCCAGTTTGGATTGCTCGTCGGCGGGTTCGTCGGGATCGGCATCGGGTGGTGGTGGGCAGCGGGCACGCTGCTCATAGGCGGCGTGCTGTACGCGCTCGCGGGCGTGTACCTGCTGTTCACGATGACCGAGCACGGCTTCGCCCCCGCTCCTCGCGAGGGGCGCGCAACCTGGCGGACGTCGTTCGCGCAGGCGGCAGCGGGCCTGCGTGTCGCGCGCGCGCGTCCCGTCGTCGTGACGGCTCTGCTCACAACGCTGCTGATGGGCGCTTCATCGGAGTCGTTTGACCGGTTGTGGGGCTTTCACCTCATCAACTCGTTCGATGGCCTGCCGGACGTGATGCCGGAGGCGCTGTTCTTCGGCCTCGTCCAACTCGTCGCGCAACTTGGCTCGATCGCTGCGCTCCGCATCGCTCAGTCGAGGACCGACTTCAACAGCTCGAGCAGCGTGGCCATCGGACTGATCGGCTCGAACGTCGTGACCATCGCCGCGATGATCTTGTTCGCAGGCGCGCCGGTCTTTGCCATCGCGCTCGTCGGCGCGTGGATCACGTTCTGGGTTCGTGCGATCGAGGAGCCGTTCGCGACCGCCTGGGTGAACCGAGGGTTGCCGTCGGCCACGCGCGCGACGGTGCTCTCGACGGTGGGGCAGTCGAACGCCCTCGGCCAGATCGCGGGCGGGCCGATCTTCGGCGCGCTTGCGGCGCTGGCCGGTGTGCGGGTCTCGATGGCGGTGGCGGCCGTGGTCCTCGTGCCCGCGGTCGCCCTCTACTGGCGGCATCGAGGTCCGGCCGAGGACGAGGCCACGTAGCGCGGCGCCCGTGATGCTCTAGTAGTGGATGGAACGGAGCGCACCGCCGCCTGCCGCGATCGTGTCGCCGTTGAGGGCGATCGAGAGCGGCGAGGCGAGGAAGGCGACGACGTTGGCGATGTCGCTGGCGTCGATCAACTTCCGGACGGTGTTCCCCTCCGCCATCTGCTTCTCGATGATCCCGGCCGCCACGCCCTGCGCCGCGGCGCGCCGGGCGATGACGCCTGCGGTGGCCTCGGTGCGCGTGAGGCCGGGGTGGACCACCGTCACGTTGATGCCCAGCGGTCCGAGTTCCTCGGCGAGGTTCTTCGTCAGCGCCGCGACCGCGACGTTGCGCATCGAGCCGATGAGCGAGCCGGTCTGCCGCGCCGCGAGCCCGGAGATGTTGATGATGCGCCCCCAGCCCTTCGCGGTCATGTGCGGTGCGGCCTCGCGCGCGCAGCGGAGGTAGCCCATCACCTTCACGTTCATGTCCTCGTTGAAGGCTTCGTCGGTGATGTCCGCGAGTTTCGGTGGCGGCTGCTGGCCGCCCGGCTTCGCTGCCGCGTTCACGAGGATGTCGACGCCCCCGAGGCGGGACACGACGAGTCGCATCATCCCGCGCACCGACTCGTCGACGCCCGTGTCGCACGCGATGCCGACGACTGTGCGCCCGGTTGCCGTCGCGATCTCGCTCGCCGCGGCATCGAGGTCAGCCTGCGTCCGGGACACGAGCGCGACATCGCAGCCCTCGCGCGCGAGGGTGAGCGCGATCGCTTTCCCGATCCCCTTGCTACCGCCGGTCACCACCGCGCGCTTGCCCGTGAGTTGTAGGTCCATCGTGTCGCCATCCCCTCGTGCTGTGCCCGGCACGGTACGCCCGAGCCGGGCTCGATGGGTACACTCGATGCTCGCGGGGCCTGGTCGAGGCGCCGGGCAGTCACGGAGCGCCACATGAACCCGATCGTCCACTTCGAGATCCTCGCCGGGCCCGGCCAGGACAAGGCGAAACTCCAACAGTTCTACGCTCGCACCTTCGACTGGAAGGTCGAGGCCGACAACCCGTTCAACTACGGCATGGTCGACCCCGGCGCGAGCAGGACCGGCGAGCGCGGCATCGCCGGCGCCATCGACGAGTCCGAAGACGGCCCCGAGGTCGTCATCTACATCGAGGTCGATGACCCGCAGAAGTACCTCGATCGCGCCGTCGCCAACGGCGGCACGCAGGTGATGCCAGTGACCGTCATCCCCGGCGCCGTCACCATGGCGCAGTTTAAGGACCCCTCAGGCAACCTCATGGGCATCGTCGCGAGTGCCACGCCCCCGGGGGAGTA
>SCVR01000313.1 GCA_004296805.1 Dehalococcoidia bacterium | reverse complement strand
GCTCAGGCGCGAACTCGTTCGCGAGCGCCACCGCCTCCTCAAGGTCGCGCGCGACGACGGCGCCTCCGCGCTCGATGGCGGCGCGCGCGATCACGTGCCGTTCCAGCGACGGCAGTTGCTCCTCGACCGCAGCGGCGACCGCCTCGGCCTGTGCGAGCGAGATCGTGATCAGCACCGGCGTCGCGAGGACGTCGTGTTCCGCCTGCGCGAGGAGGTCCGCCGCGCACATCGCCGGGTCGGCCTGGTCGTCGGCGAGCACGAGCGTCTCGGTTGGCCCGTACACCGAGTCGATCCCGACACGTCCGTACAACTGCTGCTTTGCGATCGTCACGAAGATGCCACCGGGGCCGAAGATCTTGTCGACGCGCGGGATCGTCTCCGTCCCGAAGGCGAGCGCGGCTACTGCCTGCGCGCCAGAGGCGCGGAAGACGCGCGTGACGCCGGACAGCCGTGCCGCGACCAACTTCAGTGGGTTCACCGTGCCGTCCGCACGAGCCGCGGTCACGCCGACGACGTCCTCGACCCCCGCCACGACGCCGGGCACCGAGGTGTGCACCACCGAGGACGGCAGGACCGCGTCGTTCCCGGTCATGTAGATGCCGGCCCGCTGGAGCGGACGCACGAGCATGCCCGTCCCGCGCGCGCTGAACGAGGTCGGGGCGTGCTCCATCTGCGTTTCGTGGTACCGGCGCACGCGCTCGACCGCGAAGGCGATCGCGTCGTGCTCCTCGCGGCTGACGCGCTCGAAGGCGTCGCCAACCTCGTCGTCGGTCACCTCGATCGAGGTGTACGAGGAGCCGTCGAAGCGCTGGGAGAAGCGCGTCACGGCGGCGTCACCCTCGGTGCGCACGGCCTCGATGATCCGGCGCACGTGATCGGCGGCCGTGGTGGGCGCGCCCCAGAGTTCGTCGATGCCGCGCTGGACGGTGTCGGGCAGCACCGGCTCGGCGAGCGATGTCCGGAGGAGCACCGTGCGGCGCGCCTCATCGAGGTCGGTCACCACACGGAGGGAGCGGACGGAGGAAGCAGTCATTCGGGCCTCATCGCAGGTACGAGCGCACGCGCGCTTCCATTCGGTCAGTTGCGTCGCGCCAGAACCGCTCGATGCGCTCCTCGGAGACCACACCGTAAGCCTCGCGGATCAGGCTGTGCGGATCGTCGCAGGCCGCATCGAGCGCAGCACCGTCGTATCCCGCGCCTTCGAGGTGCCGCATCATCATCCGCCGGAAGCGGGAGTAGTCCGCCGCCTGTCCCGCGACGTCCGCGGAGACGGTCACCCACTGAACGAGGTGTTCGTCCTCAATGAAGGGGATGCCACTCACCGGGACGGTCGCCTCGATGGCGGTGCGCACCTCGGCCATCGCCACCTCGTCCTCCCGGTCGCGGCGATCCATCTCGTACTGCAAGGCACGGTCGAGGACGTTCGCCTTCGGGTCTTCCTTCATGGGCGAGAACACCCCGAATGAGGGACGGTAGACCTCCGAGATGAACGTCTCGTCGAGGACCAGGTGCGTGAGGAACCCGGCGATGAACGCCGTCGTAGCCGCATCAAGACCTGCCGGTGTCGCGAGCCCAGGGTGCGCCGCGAACATCCGCGCGACCGAATCCTGGTCGCCGAAGTCCTTGAGGTCATAGAAGTGCGTGACGGACCGGTCGAGGCGGGTGATCACGCGGATGTCCGGAGCGGTCGCGCCGAGGTAGAACGCGCCTCGGTCCGCATCCACCTCGGGCAGCGCAAGGCGGGCAGCGACCTGCCGTGCGCGTGCGAGGTGCGAGCCGAGCGAAGGCATCTCCGCGCTCCCTCTCCAGCGTTAAACGACGGACTCGGCTGCTTTGCGCAGCCGTGCCACGTACTCAGCGCGCCGCGTCCCGCGGGCGCCCTCTGGGGCAGTGGTGTGGCCGATCACGCAGTTCGTCGACTCCATGATCACATCGATCATACGCAGCCGGTTGGCCCGCAGCGTGGTCCCTGTCTCGGTGCCCTCGATCAGGATCTCGGCGTCCTCTGGCACGAATCCCTCGGAGGCGCCCGAGATGGGAATCACCCGGTACCGGCCGAGGTGCCTCGTGCGCGCGTACTCGTCCGCCAGACTCGCGTATTCCGAGGCCACGCGGATCGGGAACTCCGGGTCGTCGCGCCGCCAGAGCGCGATCGCCTCCTCGATGTTGTCGACCGGGAGGTCCTCGCTGATCACGGCACCCATCTGGTACTTCGACCGCTTGAGGTCGCAGAGTTCGGTGACCGGCGCTGCCGGGAACGTCGCGAGGAATGCGCGCAGCCAGTCCCGTCCGCTGATCGCGAGATCGAAGTGGCCGAGGGCGACGGCGCGCGGCATGTCCTGAGGCCGCATCACCTTCACCTCGACCTCCGGGTCACCCGACTCCGGGTAACGGACGGATGAGGCGGCCTCGTATCCCGGGAAGGCGATCCCCGCGTCGGCCAGTGCGGCGACGGTGTGCCGTTGCGCGTGCCCGTCCGGCACGGCGATACGGAACCGCTCGCGTGCGGGTGCAACCTTCGAGGCCCCTCGCGACACCCCAAGAGGAGCCGGATCGACCAAGCCGCCTTCGGTCGTAGCGCGTGCCAGCGAGAGCAGCGGTCCGAGCGCCGCCGACAGGTCCCGCGTCGCCAATGCCTCGCGGTTCGCGATGAGCCAGACGCCGCCCCGGTGGACAGTGCCGAGGACGGCGAGCCCTTCCTTCGCCACGGCCGATGCCGAGGCGATGGCGAGTTCGGCGTCGCGCGGCGGCCACGCCTCGGCCTGTGCCCACACCTCGTACAAGCGGTAGTCCGGAACGCGCAGGCGCGTCAGGTAATGGTGCGCGATCTGTGGGTACTCGGTTGCGACGCGGACGACACCCGCCCCGGCGAGGCTCGCGAGGTCGGCGCCCGGCGCTCCCGCCACGACCAGCGTCTCGCCCTCGATGTCGAGGGGGCGGAGTGGCACCACGGAGTCGTGGCGGTATCGCACGAGCAGTTCGTCGATCCACGTCCCGCTCGCTATGCCCAGGTCGTACTGGCCGAGGGCCACCTGGATCGGGATGTCCTGATCGGAGAACACGCGCACCTGCACGCCATCGATGCCGTCGACATCGAAGCGATACGTGCGCGAGCCTTCCAGGTATCCCTGCGCGCGGAAGCCAGCCGCTACCAGACGTTCACCGACCGGCGTGCGCAGGTCGCCTCGCGGGACTGCTACACGGACGGGTCTCGCCGACGGGGTCACGAGGCCACCTCAGCCAGCCGCAGGAGATCGCCACCCCAACCGCAAGCGGGTGCCGAGGCGCCGCCGAGGGTCTCGGTCAGCCCGTCGTAGCGCCCGCCGCCGATGAGCGTACGCGCCTCGGCGCCAGTGCCCTGACAGAAGCGGAAGGTCACGCCGCTGTAGTACTCGAAGTTGCGCGCGGTGGCAGCGAGCACTCGATACGACACACCCGCGGCATCGAGGGCGGCTGCCGCGCGTGCGAGGTCGTCGAGCGGCCCGGCTGCAGCAGGTACCGATGCGATCATCGCCGCGCGGAGGTTCTGGATGTAGCCAGCGGACGCCCCGTCCACGCCCGCGAGGAGGCGCAAGGCCGCGGCCTGGTCCGGGTGAGCCTGCGCGAGCCGCTCAGTCACGCCAGCGTCGCCCTCCAGCATGAGGTCGTACGCCTCGACCTGCTGCGCAGGCGTGAGGCCTGCAGTGGCGAATACCGCGCGTACCAGCCCCGCGTGCGCGAGATCGACTGTTGTATCGGAGACGCCGAGGCCGCGGAGGAATGTCGACGCCAGCGTGAGGAGTTCGGCATCGCCCCTCGTCGCGGCCTCCCCGAAGAGTTCGACGCCGCACTGCCACACTTCGCGGTCGCCATCGACAGCGAAGCGGTAGACCGGTGCGACGTACGCCACACGAGCAGCCGAGGCGCCACCCGCGCGGACGCTGTCCGCGTACCAGCGAGCAGCGGCAACGGTGGCGTCAGGACGCAGCACGACACGCTCACCACTCCACCCGTCCCAGTCGAGGAACGAGTAGACGCGCTCCAGTGCCTGCGGCGAAAGCGTTCCGGCGGC
>SCVR01000312.1 GCA_004296805.1 Dehalococcoidia bacterium | reverse complement strand
CGGGCACGACGAAGTCGAGGGCACGCGCGGTGAGGCCCCCGACCGCACGAACGTCATCGATAGCCGCGCGGACGTACAGGCGCTGGGCGCGCCCGACCGGCCTGTCTTCGTCGTGACGCAGACCACGCTTTCCGTGGACGACACGGCGGACACCATCGCCGCTGTCCGCGAGCGCTTCCCGGACGCGCAGATCCGCAACGACATTTGCTACGCCACCACCAACCGCCAGGCCGCCGTGAAAGTCCTCGCAGAGCGCGCGGGCCTCGTCATCGTCGTCGGCTCCGCCAACTCCTCGAACTCCGTCCGCCTCTGCGAGGTCGCCCGCTCCATGGGCACGCCCGCCTATCGCGTGGACGGCATCGCCGAGGTGGACCCCGCGTGGTTCGAGGGCGTGGACATCGTCGGCCTCACCGCGGGCGCGTCCGTCCCGGACGACCTGCTCCAGCCGATCATCGATGACCTCAAGGCACGAGGCGTTACCCGCATCGAGCCGGTCGTCGTCGCAGAAGAGACCGTGGAGTTCCGCCTGCCGAGCGAGCTCGAAGTCCGCTAATCAGCGGACGATGTAGCCAACCCCGCGGATCGTCGTGATCACGTCGTGCGCACCGTGCTTCGCCAGCTTCGAGCGCAACCGCGAGATGTGCGCCTCCACGAAGTTCCGCGAGCCGAACGTCTCGTAACCCCACACCGTCCGCGACAGGTCGTCCGGACTGACGACCTCACCTCGGCGGTCAAGCAAGAGCCGCAAGACGGCGAACTCCTTCGGAGTCAAGTCAAGGTGCGTGTCGTTGACGACCGCCTCATGCGACCGCAACCGCAGCATGAGCCCGCTCGGCCCGCTCAGCGAGTCGAGGGGCCGCAGGGGCATGCCGCGACCGCGCCGCAACAGCGCGCGCACGCGGCGTCGCAACTCCTGCACCTCGACCGGCTTCAGCACGTAGTCGTCGGCCCCGAGGTCGAAGCCCGCGATCCGCTCCGCCAGGCTCCCGGCGCTGGTTAGGATCATCACCGGCAGGTCACTCGTCTCACGCAACTGTCGCAACGCCTCGAAGCCAGACATCCCCGGTAACCCCACATCGAGGATCACGAGGTCGAACGAGGTCCTTGAGAGCAGCGCCAGCGCGGTCTCGGCCGATCCCACTGCCGTGACATCGGCTCCATCGGCACGCAGCACCCCGCCGATCGTTTCTAGGACAAGCGCGTCGTCGTCCACGATGAGCAGGTGCGCCTCGAGCGCGGCGAGACGTGAGCATATCGTCAGGCAAGTCAGATATGAAATATCTGGTCAAATGTCTGCCTGTAGATCGTCTCAAACCATGGGCCACGGCACACATCGCCACGGATACATCTCGGGCAGAACCGGATCCCGCAGCACCGCCTCGCACCGCGCGACGAGCGCCAACCGCTCCGCTTCGCTCAGCGCCGACAACAGCGAGGCCGCCTCCGACGACTCCGACTCCACCGCGTCCCGCGCGCACGCGATCGACTCGCACCAGGCCTCGGGGATGCGCGTCCCGGCATAGTCCCAGATCACCGTGCGCAACTTCTGGTCCTCGTGGAAGCACAGCCCGTTGTCGATCCCCCACAACCGCCCCTCGGGATCGAGGAGCACGTGCCCGCCCTTCCGGTCCGCGTTGTTCGCCAGTAAGTCGAAGACCGCCATCCGGACCAGGGCCTCGTCGTGCGCGTCGCCCTCGCGCAACTCGAAGTAGTGCTGCGACGGCTCGTGCTCGATGAACAGCTGCAGCGAGCCGCGGCCGCGCGGCGCGTCCGGCCGCAGCACCGTCGGAGGGATGATCGGCCACCCGAGGAGGCGTGCGAAGTCGTACGCCGCGACCTCGCGTCGGTCGAGGCCACCCGGGAAGTCCCACAGCGGGTTCTCACCGTCCCGCGGCTTGTACACCGCGAGCCCGTCGCCGTGCTCCGGATGTGAGAGCCGCGCCAGATAGACATCGTTCGAGGAGTAAGGGATGAACCGCAGTTCTCCGAACGACGCCTCCCGCAACGCGTCCTCGACCCACGGGTCGTCAGGTCGCCATGGGTTGCTCAGCGTCGCCATCGAGGCCGCCCTATGCCTGCACGACTTCGCGGGTGCGCACACCGAGGCCCAACCGCATCGCCTCGGCGTGCATCACCATCATCGCCACCGCAGGCAACGCGTCGTCGACCGCAGCGCGCGCCGCCTCGATCGTCGCGTCATCGAGGCCCGCCGCGCGCAATGCGTTCGCGTCCGCTTCCAGCGGCTCCGCCAGGAACCGCGCCCCCGACCGAGCGTAGAAGTACAGCCCGCGTCCGCGCCGCCGGAACGGCGGGTACGCCACCAGGTGCTGCAGTTCCTCCCACGCGACATCGAGATACCGCGGCCACATCGCCACTGCGCGATACAGATCTGGGGGAGCATCGAGGTTCATTGCCGCCGCGATCTCCGGCAGCAACCCCGCATCGGGTGCGGCCAGCCGCA
>SCVR01000009.1 GCA_004296805.1 Dehalococcoidia bacterium | reverse complement strand
CACCAGGCGGAAAACATCGCGACCGCCGTGCGCGCCGCCGAGGAGGCGTGGGCGACCACCGAGGCCTCAGAGATCGGCCCGATCCCGGAGGCCTCCGTGAAGCGCGCGCTGGAGACGACGCGGATGCCGGGCCGCCTCGAGGTGATCCAGCACAAGCCGCTCATGATCCTCGATGGGCTGCACACACCGCTCGCCGCTCGCCGGTTCGCCGAGGCGATCCGCGGGCTCGCGATCCCCGCACGGCGCGTGTGGGTGCTCGGCGTACTCGCGGGGAAAGACCTCCCGGCGATCCTCGACGGCCTCGGACTCGGCGAGGGCGACGAGGTCATCGTGACGCCGCCGCCGACCCCGCGTGCCGCCGACCCGCTCGTCGTCACGCGCGCCCTCCGCGAACGCGGCGCCATCCCCCAGCGCGCCTCGGATGTCGCCCACGCCCTCGATGCCGCGGCCGCGCTGGCGGGGGAGCGCGGCGCGGTCCTCGTGGTGGGGAGCCTGTACACGGTGGCGGCGGCGCGAGAGCACCTGCTGGGGCTCACGGGCGATCACGCACTCGGGCTGCGGTAGCGCCAACACGACCTCCGCGTACGACTTGACGTGCTTCGCTTGATCCTCAATACTGAAGCGAATGCTTCAGTATCAGGAAACACCGCTCGACCTCGTCTTCCAGGCGCTCGCCGACCAGACCCGGCGGGAGATGGTGGAGCGGCTGAGCCGCGGGCCGGCCTCGGTGAGCGAACTGGCGGCACCGTTCGCGATGTCGTTGTCGGCGGTGGGACAGCATCTGAAGGTGCTGGAGGCGAGCGGACTGGTCCGCTCGGAGAAGCACGGGCGGGTGCGGACCTGCCGGTTGGAGGCTGAGGCGATGAGGCGGGCACAGCAGTGGATCAGCCTGCGCCGCGCCAACTGGGAGCAGCGCCTCGACCGACTGGGGGAGTACCTCGACGCGGACGACAGCAACGAGACGACAACAGGGAGCCAGCCATGACCGAACCATCGACCCGGACCGTGATCCACGACACCTTCGTGATCGAGCGGACATTCAAGGCACCGCCAGCGAAGGTCTTCCGGGCGTTCGCGGATCCCGCGGAGAAGTGGAAGTGGTTTGGGCGGCCGCCCGAGGGATGGCGCCCCGAGGTGCAGACGATGGATTTCCGCGTGGGCGGCAAGGAGATCAGCGATGGCGGCCCGGTGGGGGGCCCGACCATCCTGTACGAGGCCGTGTTCCACGACATTGTCCCCGACGAGCGGATCATCACCTCCTACGTCATGTGGGTGGCTCCCCAGGATGCCGACCATGCCCTCTGGGAGCGCTACGCCGCCACAGGCGATCCGGGGGCGCGTGAGCAGTTGATCCTGGACGGCAGGCGAATCTCGGTCTCGCAGGCGACCGTCGAGGTGCTGCCGGTCGACGGCGGAACGCGCCTGGTCCTCACTGAACAGGGTGCCTACTTCGACGGGCCTGAGGCGGTCGCCGGCCGCGCAGCGGGGTTTGGGGAGATGGTCGACACACTCGGGCGTTTGCTGGAGTAGCCGCGCCCGTTCCCCCCGCGCGCCGCGCAGTAAGATGGAGGCTCCGCCGACACTCTTGCCGCCAGCAGACTCGCGTGGGGGGAACTTCGATGGCCGAGCGACGACGCGTGGTAGTGACCGGGATGGGCGTCGTGAGCCCGCTCGGGAACACCCTCGATGAGTTCTGGACGCGCGTGATTGCAGGCGAGAGCGGCATCGCGAAGATGACGCTCGTCGACACGGACAAGTATCCGTGCAAGGTCGCCGGCGAGGTGAAGGACTGGGACTACACCCTCTACATGGACCGCAAGGACGGCCGCCGGATGGCGCGGTTCTCGCAGTTCGCCATCGCGGCTGCGCGGATGGCGATCGAGGACGCGCGGCTGAACCTCGAAGGCGTCGACCTCGAACGGGTCGGTGTGCTGATGGGGAACGGCGGCGGCGGCCTGCAGAGCGACGAAGAGGCCGTGCGGACGATGGACACACGAGGCGGGATGAAGGTTGACCCCTTCTTCGTCTCGAAGCGGCTGAACAACATGGCCGGCGCGAACATCGCGATCCAGTTCGGGCTGCTCGGCTACAACAACACCATCGTCACTGCGTGCGCGGCGGGGACGCAGGCGATCGGGGACGCCGTGGAGGTGATCCGCCGGGGCGCCCTCGATGTCGCGCTAGCAGGCGGCGCGGAGGCGGGGATCTGCGAACTCGGGCTGGCCGGGTTCTCCTCGATGCGCGCGCTGAGCACGGGCTTCAACGACACGCCGGAGCGCGCCTCGCGGCCGTTCGACCGTGACCGCGATGGCTTCGTGCCGGGCGAGGGCTCGGGTGTGCTGGTGCTCGAAGCGCTCGACCATGCGCTGGCGCGCGGGGCGACGCCGATCGCGGAGGTCGTGGGCTATGGCGCGTCCTCGGACGCCGCGTACCTCGTGGCGCCTTCGGAGAACGGCGCCGGTGCGGCGCGCGCGATGCGCTTCGCGCTGAAGGACGCCGGCCTCGACGCCAGCGCTGTGGACTACATCTCCGCGCATGCGACGAGCACGGACGTAGGCGACGTCGCGGAGACGCAGGCGATCCACACGATCCTCGGCGAGCGCGCGGGCGCGGTGCCCGTGTCCGCGATGAAGTCGCAGATCGGCCACCTCCTCGGCGGGTCGGGCGGCGTGGAGACGATCGCGTGCGTGCAGGCACTCCGGACAGGGTGGGTGCCGCCGACGCTGAACCTCGAACACCCGGGCGAGGGCTGCGACCTGGACTACGTGCCGAACGGCGCGCGGCAGGTGAACCCTCGAGTGGTACTGAAGAACTCGTTCGGCTTCGGCGGCCAGAACGCCGTGCTCGTGCTGCAGAAGTACGAGGGATAGCCGCACCGGTGCGCCGGTGAGCGACGACGCACGGCCCGCCGCCGGCAAGATGCATGCCGGCGAGCACGACATTGACGATGGCCTCGTCCGGATGCTGATCGCGGGCCAGTTCCCCCAATGGGCATCGCTGCCCCTCAGCCGTGTCGCCTCTGCTGGGACAGACCACGCGCTCTACCGGCTGGGCGACGAGATGTCCGTGCGGCTCCCGCGTGTCGAGGTGGCAGCGGGCCAGGTGGAGAAGGAACAGCGGTGGCTGCCGCTGCTCGCGCCCCATCTACCCCTGGCGATCCCCACGCCGCTCGCGCAGGGCGCACCGGCCGAGGGCTACCCGTGGGCGTGGTCGGTCTACCGATGGCAGCCGGGCGAGAACGCAATCGCGTCGCCGGTCAGTGACCTGCACCTCGCCGCGCTCGACCTCGCCGGGTTCGTGGAGGCGCTCCACCGTGTCGACCTCGCGGGCGGGCCGGAGCCGGGACGGCACAACTTCTTCCGCGGGGTGCCGCTGGCGCATCGCGACGCCAGCGTGCGCTCGGCGCTCGCGGCGCTGGCGGGCACCATCGATGTGCCTGCGGCGGCGCGCGCGTGGGACGCGGCGTTGGCGACGCCTGCGTGGCAGGGTGCGCCGGTATGGATCCACGGCGACCTGCACGCGGGAAACCTGCTGGTCGAGCAGGGACGGATCAGCGGGGTGATCGACTGGGGCGGCCTCGCGGTGGGCGACCCAGCGTGCGACCTGATGGTGGCGTGGAACTTCCTCGACGCCGGTGCGCGCGAGGCGTTCCGCGCCGCGCTCGACGTCGACGACGCGACGTGGGAGCGCGGGCGCGGATGGGCGCTATCGATGGCGCTGATCGCGCTGCCGTACTACCGGGAGACGAACCCAGTGATCGTGGCGAGTTCGATGCGGACGCTGGGCGAGGTCCTCGCAGCCTCGTCGTGACCTCGTCTTGACGGCGCTAGAGGACGGTCGTTTGCGAGTCGGTGCGCATGACGGTGAGGTGGGTCATTGGCGAGCCGGTGTCGCCGGCGCCGTGCCAGTGGTCCGTGTCGGGCGGGATGACGACGGCGTCACCGGTGGAGATGTTGGAGACGCCATCGTGGTCGCCGACCTGGCCGATGCCGTTGAGGACGAAGAGGAACTGCTCGCTGGTGTGGCGGTGCATCCTCGTGCGTGCGCCGGGCGAGAAGTGGACGAGGGACGCGCCAATGTGCTGACTGTCGTTGCCGGTGAGGGCGTGGCCGTGGACTTCGCCCTCGAAGATAGGCTGCCCGGTGCGGCGGGTGGTTTCGCCTTCGCTGGCGCGGATGATCCTGAGCGTCATGTGGTTCCCCTCGTAGTCGGTTGGCGGCGAGGGGCGAGTGTACCGCCGGGATGCCGCAGGCTCTGCGGCACGCACGTTGCGGGAGGCCTCGGTACTCTCTGGGGATGGTGATGCGGTCTGACCTGTGGCAACGCGTCGAGGCTTTGCCCGACCATCCGCTGCGTGCGATCAACGGCGCGGTCGTCGGCAACGGCGTGCGCCTGCGCATCGAGGTCGGGCCGAAGAGCAAGGTGGGGAGCGACTACTACCGCATCTTCATCGTGGCCGACTCGATGGGTGAGTCGGACGAGGCGGTGTGCGGTGGACTGATCAACCGTGGCGCGTTCCCCGGCTTCAACTGGGTGGAGGTCACGGACTTCCAGGGGCGCCTGACGATCGCCGGCGAGGCCGTGCAGATCCCCGAGGGCATCGACGGGAACATCGTGAAGACGCTGGGGCGCCTCGTACCTGCGGGCGGCCACCTGATGATGGAGTACGACTCCGCGCATCGAGCGCTGACGGCGAAGTCGCTGTCTCAGCGCGTGCCGCCGGTGGCGACCCCGCTGGGCGGGATGATGTTCGCGGCGAACTGCGGGACGTGGTTCACGGACTGGTACATCTCCGAGGGCGGCCGCGAGGGGCCTCGCAAGTTACAGGGGTTCCGAGCAGTGGACGCGGAGCACGCGACGCGTCGAGGACTAGAGATGCTCGCAGGCCTCGAGGCGTTCCTGGGCCGGGCGAAGGACTGCGACTGGGACGTTCAGGCGGCCTGCATCCCGATCGCCCAGGCGACGGTCACCAACCTGCGCGCACGCCTCGATGTCCCCGACGGGCCGATGCCGTAGGGCGAATCTGCCGCAGCGGCCTGACCCGGACCTCCTCGCGACTGCGGCTATGATGCCGCCGCCACACGGCGATGCGCGGACGGGGTGACCACATGCCAATCGAAACGCTGAACGGGATCGACCTCTACTACGAGGTCACGGGCGAGGGGCCCACGGTGACCTTCCTGCATGGGGCGGGCGGCAACCACATCTCGTGGTGGCAGCAGATCCCCGTCTTCCGTGAGCGGTATCGCTGCATCACGATCGACCACCGCGGGTTCAACCGCTCCACTGACCCGAACCAGGAGGGCGCGTCACGGTTTGTCGATGACCTCGAGGTGCTGTTCGAGCGTCTCGGCGTCGAGCGGAGCGCGCTCGTGTCGCAGTCGATGGGCGGGCGGACGGCGCTCGGGTTCACGGTGCGGCATCCGGAGCGGGTGCCGGCTCTCGCGTTGTGCGACAACTGGGGCGGGATGAACTGGCCGGAGATGCAGGTGAAGGCGGACGCGCTGCGCGCGCAGCGGATCGAGAACCCGCCCGCGCCGGGTGGGATGGGGAAGCGCTACCGCGCCGAGCATCCTCGTGGTGCGTTCCTGTACCAGCAGATCCAAGGCCTGAACCCGCCGCGCGCGGAGTCCGCGACGGCGCCCGCCCCCGACTCGCCGACGCCGGAGCAGGTGCGCGCACTGCAGGTACCGACGCTGTTTCTCGTGGGGAGCGACGACCCGCTGGCGGCTCCGGCCATCATCCGCGAGGTCTGCTCGATCCACCCAAATGCGGAGTACGTGGAGATCCCGGGGAGCGGGCACTCGGTCTACTTCGAGGACGCGGCTGCCTTCAACGAGCACGTGGGGCGGTTTCTGGGGAAGCACGTGAAGTAGGGGTGGCGCGCGGGCGGCGAGGCAGCCTCGGCACTCGTTGCCCGGAATCTGGCCGTCCCGGAATCTAGATTGCCTCGTGCGGCGGCGCCCGATAGCATCGGGGCATCCCCGGCCAGACTGGCAGTGCCCACAGCCGTGCTCACGAGGTTGCCTCGGGGGTGCGGGCAGGACGCGAGGACCCGATGACTCAGACGTTGAGCGTGATCAAGGCGGACATCGGCGGGTGGGTTGGCCACTCCGCGATGCACCCGGAAGTCCTGGACGAGGGCCGGGAGTGGATGGCGAAGGCCGTCCAGTCAGGGATGCTGATCGACGCGCAGGCGCAGTCCTGCGGCGACGACATGTTCCTGATCATGTCCCACGACCGGGGGCAGGACAACACTGAGATCCACAAGCTCGCGTGGGACACCTTCATCGCTGGCACGGAGATCGCGAAGAAGTTGAAGCTGTACGGGGCAGGCCAGGACCTGCTCGTGGACGCCTTCTCCGGCAACATCCGCGGCATGGGGCCCGGTTCGGCGGAGCTCGAACTGGTCGAGCGGCCCTCGGAGCCGGTGATGGTGTTCATGGGCGACAAGACGTCGTCCGGTTCGTTCAACCTGCCGTTCTACAAGATGTTCTCTGACCCGTTCAACACGGCGGGCCTCGTGATTGCGGAGTCGCTGCACGCCGGGTTCGCGTACGAGGTCCACGACCTGAAGAACGGCAAGAAGATCATGTTCAACTCACCGGAGGAGATCTACGACCTCCTGGTGTTCATCGGTTCGCCGGCGCATTACGCGATCAAGCGCGTGGTCGCCCGTTCGACCGGCGAGGTCGCAGCGGTCTCGTCGACGGACAAGTTGTCCCTCATCGCCGGACGCTACGTCGGCAAGGACGACCCGACCGCCATCGTGCGGATGCAGGGCGCGTTCCCGGCGGTGGGCGAGGTCCTGGAGCCGTTCACGACGCCGTACATCGTCGAAGGCTTCATGCGCGGCTCGCACTACGGGCCGTGGATGCCGGTGGCGATGAAGGACGCGCTGCCCACGCGCTTCGACGGTCCGCCGCGCGTGGTGGCCCTCGGCTTCCAGTTGGCGAACGGCAAGTTGGTAGGGCCGCGCGACATGTTCGCGGACCTCTCCTTCGACAACGCGCGCCAGGAGGCGAACGACATCTCCGACTTCCTGCGCAAGCACGGCCCGTTCGAGCCGCACCGCCTGCCGCTGGACGAGATGGAATACACGACGATGCCCGCGGTCGCCGCGAAAATGGCGAACCGCTGGTCCGACATCTAGCGAGCCACCTCGGCTCAACCACCAGTCGGGCCTCGCCAAACGCGAGGCCCGCGCTGATCTGAGGCACTGATGCGACGTCTGCTGCTCTCGACCTCGAACGCCGGGAAGGTGCGGGAGATCCGCGAACTGCTCGCCGGTACCGGCTGGGAGGCCGTGACGCCTCGCGAACTCGGTGTCACGTTCGCCGCGCCGGTCGAGACCGCGCGTTCTTATGCCGAGAATGCGATCGCGAAGGCGGTCGCGGCGGCGGAGGCCTCCGGGCTGCCGTCGCTCGCGGACGACTCCGGCATCGAGGTGGACGCCCTCGATGGCGCGCCCGGGCCGCTGTCGGCACGCTTCGGCGGGCCGACGCTGACGGACGCGGAGCGGTCCGCGCTGCTGTTGCGACGGCTGGAGGGCGTGCCGGCGGGCCAGCGTGGGGCGCGGTTCCGCGCCGTGGTGGCCCTGGCGCTGCCGGGGAATCGCGTGATCACGCGCGAGGGTGTCCTCGAAGGCCGCATCGCCCTCGCACCCCGGGGGAGCAACGGGTTCGGGTACGACCCTGTGTTCGAGTTCCCGGACGGGCGAACCGCGGCGGAGATCGGCGCGGAAAAACAGACGCTGTCGCACCGCGCTCGCGCCCTCGCCTCGATGGCGGACGTGCTGCGCGGGCTGGGGTAACTCGGACGGACGCGGTCAGCGCAGCCACCTCGAGCGCTTGAACGTCTCCCACCAGGACGGCTCAGCGACGAAGCTCCCACCGGTCGAGCGGTCCGCGCGCTGCACCGTGATGAAGGCCCCTGGAGCAATGGCGCTGATGGCGTTCAGCAAGGCGGGGACAGACCGACGCCGGACCAAGGCCAGGCTGACTTCGACTGAGCCCAGCCGTCCGGCCCCCGGCAGGCTGGTCACCCGGTAACCGCGGTCCCGCAGCCGTGAGGCCACATCGTGGGCAGGATCCGGATTCACGATCTGCACGAGGCGGAGCCCCAGCGCGAGCCACTCCTCGATTGCGTGTGCCGACGAGGATCCCGACGCCGAACCCCGCGGCGTACGCGAAGATCGCGAACGGATTCGTGAGATTCGTGACGGCTGCACCCATCGCGGTGACACCCACGACGGCCTCGACGACGCCGACGAGGGCAGCCTGCCGGCTCATCGAGGAGACAGCCAGAATGGTGCGCACTGTGCTGACGGTGAGTTCGGTGACCTTCAGGAAGAAGATCGCGGCGGGCAGCGCGACGACGTCCCACATGAGTCGCCCCCCTTGGAACCCCGCCCACTCCATGCTAGCCGGTCTCCCGGATGCTCCCGCCAGGTGTGCCGCTGAGCGTCCTGCACGGCTGTGCGTGACGGCCTACACTCGACGGCATGACGAACGCGGGCGGGCTGCACCCGGAGTGGGATGACCTCGACGGTGGGGGGGCTGAGGGCTCCGCGCTGGTCGATGCCCTCGGACGGCCGATGCGGGACCTGCGGATCTCGGTGACGGACCGATGCAACTTCCGTTGCCAGTACTGCATGCCCAAGGAGATCTTCGGGCCGAACTTCGCGTTCCTGCCTCGATCAGCGGTGCTGTCGTTCGAGGAGATCGCGCGGCTGGCGCGGCTCGCGGCGGCGCTGGGGGTGCGGAAGTTCCGGCTGACGGGTGGCGAGCCGACGTTGCGCGCGCAGTTGCCGACGCTGGTCGCGATGCTGCGCGAGGTGCCGGACGTCGAGATCGCGATGACCACCAACGGCACGATGCTGAAGACGCTGGCGGCCCCGCTGGGCGAGGCGGGCCTCGACCGGGTGACGGTGAGCCTCGACTCCATCGACGACGCCGTGTTCCGCTCAATGAACGACATGGACTTCCCGGTCGCGCTGGTCCTCGAAGGGATCGACGCCGCAGCGGGCGTTGGTCTCCCGGTGAAGATCAACGCCGTGGTGCGCCGCGGCGTGAACGACCACACGCTGCTCGACCTCGCGGGGCGGTTCCGCGGGACGCCGCACACGGTGCGGTTCATCGAATTCATGGACGTGGGGACAACCAACGGCTGGAAGATGGACGAGGTGCTGCCCGCGTCCGACCTCGTGCGGATGATCGACGAGCGTTGGCCGCTCGAGCCGGTCGAGGCGGCATACCCGGGTGAGGTGGCGCAGCGATATCGCTATCGCGACGGCGCAGGCGAGGTGGGCGTGATCACCTCGGTGACACAGCCGTTCTGCGGGACCTGCACCCGGCTCCGGCTGTCGGCGGAGGGCAAGATCTACACGTGCCTGTTCGCCGCGGACGGCGTCGACCTGCGCGAGGCGATGCGTGAGGGCGCCTCCGACGAAGTGTTGACCTCGCTGCTGGAGAGCACGTGGCGCGCCCGCGAGGACCGCTACTCCGCGCTGCGCTCGCAGTCGACGCCGGGGCTGCGCAAGGTGGAGATGTCCTACATCGGTGGGTAGCCGGCGGTAGGATCGCAGCCATGACGAACTCAGACGAACACGCGGGCGGCCTCTCCCACCTCGACGCGCGCGGTGAGGCGCGGATGGTGGATGTCTCCGCGAAGGAGACGACCACGCGCGAGGCGACGGCGCGCGGGAGGGTCTTCCTGGCGCCGGAGACGCTCGCCTTGATCGTCGAGGGCCGCGCGCCGAAGGGCGACGTGCTGGCGACGGCGCGCGTGGCGGGGATCATGGCGGCGAAGCGCACGCACGAGTTGATCCCGCTCTGCCACCCGCTCCCGATCACGGCGGTACGCCTCACCCTTGAGCCTGACCACGCCGCCTCGACGATCGAGGTGGAGGCGACGGTGCGCGTGACGGGGCAGACCGGCGTCGAGATGGAAGCGCTGACCGCGGTCAGCATCGCGGCGCTGACGGTCTACGACATGGTGAAGGCCGTGCAACGCGACGTGCGCAAGATCGGAAGAGC
>SCVR01000032.1 GCA_004296805.1 Dehalococcoidia bacterium | reverse complement strand
AGCCGCCGATGATGCCGATGGTGGCGACGATCAGGCCCGCAATCGTGGTGACACCCACCGCAGCCGCCTATTCGTTCGACACGAGGTGCAGCGCGGCACGGCCGAGGCCGGGCTCAGCACCGTTCACCGTGCGGCGGTAGTTGATGATCCGAGCGACCACCTCGTCGTCGCTCTCGCGCACCACGTAGGAGTGGCCGTTGAGCAGGACGATGTGGGTGTCCGGGGTGGACTCCACGCTCTGGATGAATTCAGCGTTCAGGTACAACTGGCTCTGGTCGAGCCGCGTCACCTTGATCATGGGGGACCCCCATCACGCGCAGGACTGCAGTGCCTGCGGCGACGGGATTCAGTATTCGGTCGCGAGACGATCGTCCGTATCGGGGAAACCCCGCGCCGTGCCTCAGGGATGCACCGACCTACACGGCGCCGCCCAACTGTCGATGACTACGAGGGCTGACCATCCGACGGCGACACCGATGCCAGTAGCGCGCGCAGTGCATCGGTCAGCGCTTGCACCGTGAAGGGCTTGGGCAGGAAGAGGTTCGCCCCGGCCGCGCGCACCTCACGCTCCTGGCGGTCGTCGTTGTACGCCGACATCGCGAGTACGGGCAGGTGCCGCGTTGCCTCCTGCGATCGCAGGTGCAGGACGAATGCGACGCCGTCCATCCGGGGCATCCGGATGTCCGTCAGCACCGCGTCCACGCTCAGGCCAGCCTTCAATTGGTCGGAGGCGTCACGCCCGTCCTCGGACAGCAGCGGTTCGTAGCCTGAGGCGCGAAGCACGGCACCAAGCATCGACCGGACGCCAGCCTCGTCCTCGACGACGAGTACCCGCGGACGTCGCGCCGGATCGGGCGTAGCGGGAGGGGGAGATGCGCTCACAGCGCCCATTGTCCCACACCCCGAGCCGCCGTCCTGGCCCATCGATTGCTGTAACCCGAAGGGAGGGCTGAGGGCGTCGTCAGATACACAGACGGCGGCTTGATGCCGCCGTCAGCAGAAGTTCCGCTGGGTCGACTACATCGCCTCGCGCTCAGGCATCGCCTCCGGGCCATCGAGGGACACAATGCCACGACGGATCGCGTACCGGATCAGGTCCGTGCGGTTCTTCGCGTGCAACTTCGTCATGATGTGCGCGCGGTGCGCCTCCACCGTCTTCACGGAGATCACCAGTTCGTCGGCGATCGCCTGGTTGGAGAGGCCTTCCGCGATCAACTGGAGCACTTCACGCTCGCGCGCGGTGAGCAATTCGTACCCCGTCTTGCCCTCGGGCTGCTTCGACTGGAGCAGGACCTCGTTCACGGCGATCTCGTCGGAGACGCTGGTCGAGAAGTACGTGTTACCGCGATGCACAGACTGGATCGCCAGCAGCAACTCCTCCATGTCGGAGTTCTTCACCACGTAGCCGGCAGCACCCGCGCGGAGCGCCTGGAGCAGCCGCTCGTCTTCGAGGTACGCCGTCAGGATGAGGATGCGGGTCCCGGGAGAGCGCTTGATGATCTGTCGTGTCGCGTCGATGCCGTTGAGGCCCGGCATCACCATGTCCATCAGGATCACGTCCGGCTGGAGCCGCTCTGCCGCATCCACGGCGTCACGGCCGTTCGTCGCCTCGCCCACCACCTCGAGGCCGTTCTGGGCTTCGAGGAGGACACGGAGCGCCTGACGGAGGAGTGCATGGTCGTCAGCGACCAAGAGGCGGATGCGGGCGCCACGGCTCGGCATCCGAGTCCGGGTCAGCGGGGCGCCCATCCGGTCGCCACCCATCCGGTCGAGGCCGGAGAGCCGGTCGGTCGCTGCCATGCGATCTGCGGACATCCCGTTGGAGCCGTTGTTCTGCATGCCGTTCTGCATTCGGTCGTTCATCGTGACCTCCGCGCGCTTCAGACTACGGCGGCCGAGGCCACCATGCATCCACGCTGCTCTCTGACCGGCCGGGACGGCTGGGGCCGCCCCTGGCCCTCAACCATCGCTATGCGGTCTGCTTCGACCGCTCGAAGTACGTGCTGCTCTGGGTCAGCTCGCGGAAGTCGTCGAACCGGAATGTCCCCTCAGGGGTGGAGGAGAACACGCGGCCAGCGCCGCAGCGCTTGCACCGCCCGACCACCTCGCCGTTGGCGGGGTCGCCCAGCACCCAGTGGTGGACACAGGTGGGACGCGCGGGATCGCCGACCAGGTGCAGCGCGGGCTGGGCCGACGCCGCATCCTCGGCTGAGTGGTCGGCCTTCGAGGTAGGGCGAGACTGACGGTCCATCGATCGGTCCCTCTGCACCTCAGCGGCGAAGTCGCCGGACTATCGAGGTGCGTGACGGGGCCGATGCTACGCAGAGGGTTCCGGCGCCTAGATCGGGGAAAACCCTCGGTTGGCTCGGGGACTCCCCGATCTCCTTAGGGGAATCCCCTCACCCTGACGCGCTGCGCCAGTCGGGAATCTACCGACTCTGAAGGTCGGAGACGCTAAGCGGGGTCGGGGCGACCCTCGAAGGACAACTCCAGGTGGGTGTCCTCATCGACCACGCGGAGCAACTGAGCACGGAGAGCAAGGTGATGCTCGGTCTGCGCGGCCGTCTGGGCTGCCATCTCCGACTCCCAGATGCCGACGCGCCCGTGACGGGTCATGTTGCCCTCGGAGTGTGGGGTCAGGGCGTAACCGCCAACGTACCCCCGCTGCTTCGGGTAGTACTCCGATAGCTTCTTCAGGATCTCCTCCACCTCCGCCTCACGGCCCGGGCGGGAGATCATCTGGGCAATGCGGATGTACGGCATGGGACCCCTCTCCGAATCTGCGTGGGGACATCGAAGCCGCTCGACGTCACCCGAGGGCGCAGCATAGCAGCCGCCCGCGAGCGTACGAGAGGTACTCCGGGGAATCCGGCGGAGGTCACCAGCCAGCCGCCCCGTCAGGGGCGGCCGGAGGTGGTTCAACAGACGGGGACAGGCTTAAAGGCGGAGCTTGCCGTGGGACGGCTGGCGGCGGCGTTGCTTGCCGGCGGCCAGGCGCTCCTCCTCTTGGATGTCCTGAGGGTCAGCGCGCTGCGCCTCGTGGACGTAGCCACAGGCGACGCAGGTGCCGAACTTCCCGTACCAGTCGTCTTCAACAATCATGAGGCCGCGGCAGCGCGGGCACTTCTTCGGCGGGGGGCTTTGCAGCATCTCTCCGCCTCCTTCGGTTTCACAGCACGTCTCCGGCATCCCGCCGGCCGGGCTGAGCCCATTGCCTCCGAGGTTAGCTGTCGGGTTCGGGCCGGTCAGTTCGCCCGTCTCGAAGCGCCATCGCTCTGAGATTCACCCCAGTAGTTTGGGTCCCCCGGTCACCGCCCTCCCGAGCGGCAATTAGGCATGTCACCCCACCCTCGACGCCCACCGGTATGATACCCGTGAATCATCGTGATTGTGACGACAAGAGCATATGCGCCGAAGTCGCCCTGTCAAGGTCGGATCACCACCCATCTTGACGTAAGCCCGGAAAGTTCTCAACCCCACCATTCGCGCCAGATTCCGGCGCCAAATGGTCGTTTGAGACCTCCCGGGGGCTTCACTGGCCCGCTACTGGCGCGCCTGCTCCGCTGCCACGAAGTCCGCCCGCAGGAGCCCCATCACCAGCGAGTCGTAATAGTGGCCACCGAGGTAGGCATCCTGCCGCTGGCGCCCCTCCACCACGAACCCCACCCGCTCGTACGACCTCACCGCACGCGTGTTCACCTCCAGCACGTGGAGTTCGATGCGGTTGAGGTCCATCTCGTCGAACGCGAACCGGCAGAGGGCGCGCATCGCGTCAGTGCCGTACCCGCGCCCCCAGTAGGCACGATCTCCCACGAGGATGCCGATGTCCGCCGATCGATGCTCCGGGCTCACTTGCCGCAGCTCGATCCCGCCGATCGCCACGGGCTCCGGGGTGTCCAGCGTTTCGATGACCAGGTAGATCCCCTTGAACGAGGGCTCCAACCGTTCCCGCAGGAAATCCTCGCGCGCGGCGAGCGACATCTGGTACGCGGGCCCCACGATCAGGTGGCGCGTGAGCGGGTCGTTGACCCATGCTCCCGTCACCTTCGCAAAGTCGACGCCTGACGGAGGCACGAGGCGGACCTTCTCCCCCCTGATCACAACTGCCTCTCCAGCGTTCACGAGGCCGCCCCCCGCCCGGGCAGTACCAGTCGAGGCGGCGCGCCGTGGCGATCTTCGAACGCCTCCCGCTCGATGCTCATCAGGAAGTCGTCGATGGATGCGCCGCGTTTGTACCAGTGGCCGGGCCGACGGCCGACCTCTACGAAGCCCACGCGCTCATACAGCGCCTTCGCTCTCACGTTCCCATCGAGGACGCTCAACTCGACGCGCCGCAGGTTCATCTCCCAGAACCCGAAGCGCAGCAGCGTCACCAGCGCGTCGTAGCCGATCCCCTCGCCCCATCGAGCCTTCGCACCGATGAAGATGCCGAGTTCGGCCACGCGCGACTCCGGTCGTACATCGAACAGCGAGATGGTGCCCAGGTGCTCGCCGCTCAGCCGGTCGTCCACCGCGAATGCCGCGTTGTCGTACCCATTCGCACGAGACAACCGCTCGAGGATCTGCCGCTCGCCCTCACGCCCGATCGGGTAGCGCTGCGCTAGCCAGCGCGTGACCTCCGGGTCGTTCAGCCAGGTCAGGTACCGGTCGATGTCCTCAGGCTCGATCGCCCGGAGTGACACCCGTTCGCCGTCGTACGACATCGCGCCCTCCTCGGAGGTGAAGGTCGCGAATACTAGAGGTGAGCCGAGGGTTGGACAACGGATGTAGTCAGCCGCCAGCCCGGGGCCCGCCTGTCGAGGGCGCACTCCCAGCCCCCCGCTTACACTCGCCCCATGCCCGCCTTCACTCCGGTCGCCAACCCTGCCGCCCTGATCGCGGCCACCGTCGAGGCCATCCGCCCGGCAGACGGCGACGCTGCGAATCGCGCCGATGAGCGTCAGGGCCGTCTCACGAAGCCCCCGGGCGCCCTCGGGCGACTCGAAGGGCTGGCGACCCGCATTGCCGGGATCACCGGACACGATCGCCCTCACCTCGATCAGCGACTGGTGATCGTCGCCGCAGGCGACCATGGTGTGACGGCGCAGGGCGTCTCTGCGTTCCCCGCTGAGGTCACCGCACAGATGGTCGCGAACTTCCTCGCCGGTGGCGCGGCCATCAACGTCCTTGCCTCGCAGGCAGGAGCGCGCGTCCTCGTGGTCGATGCGGGCGTCCGCAGCGAGACGCCTGTGCACCCCGACCTCCTCCGACTGCGTCTCGGCCCCGGCACGGACGACATCTCACGCGGCCCTGCGATGACGCGAGTGCTCGCGGAGCGCGCCATCGCCGAAGGCATCGCACTCTTCGAGCGCGAGCGCGCCTCGGGTGGCGTTGACATCGTCGCGCTGGGTGAGATGGGGATCGGCAACAGCACGAGCGCGGCGGCAATCGTCGCCACCGTCACTGACCGCCACCCGCGATCCGTCACCGGACGCGGCACCGGCGTCGACGACACGCACTATGAACTAAAGGTCGCCGCCATCGAGCGCGCCCTGCAGGTGAACGCACCCGATCCGACGGACGGCGTTGGGCTGCTGGCTGCCCTCGGTGGCTTCGAAATCGGCGTGCTCGCAGGCGCCTACCTCGCCGCCGCCGCCGCCCGCGTCCCCGCCGTGATCGATGGCGTCATCTCAGGCGCCGCGGCGCTCGTGGCGCAGGCGATCGCGCCTGACGCCGTGGACGCGTTCATCGCCTCCCACCGCTCCGTCGAACCCGGCCACCACGCGATGCTGGAACACCTGCGGCTGGAACCGATGCTCGACCTCGGCATGAGGCTCGGCGAAGGCTCCGGCGCCGCCCTTGGCATCTCGCTCTGCGTCGCCGCCTGCCGCCTGCTCGATGAGATGGCGACCTTCGACGAGGCGGGCGTCTCCGACTCCGAGGACGTCGTGGAACCCGAGGTCTAGCATGCGCATCCTCGGCGGCTCACTCATCGCCCTCGAGTTCCTCACGCCGCTACGCCTGCGCCGCGTGCAGGCGTACGACGACCGTACGTTCGCCGAGGCGCTCGGCTGGTACCCGTTCATCGGGTTGCTCATCGGCCTCGGACTGTGGGCACTCGACCGAGGCTTGAGCGAGTTGCTGCCGCCCGTCCCCACCGCGGTGCTACTGGTCGCTTTCCTCGCCCTCGCCTCCGGTGGGCTCCACCTCGATGGCGTCGCCGACACCGCGGATGGCATGGCCGTGCAGGGCGACCGTGCCGAGCGACTGGGCGTGATGAGCGAGGGCAACACCGGCCCCGCTGGTGTGATGGCGCTGCTGCTGGTGCTGATGGCGGAGTGGGCCGCCATCGTCTCCCTGGATGGCGCGATCCGAGGGCCCGCACTCATCGTGGCGCCAGCGCTCGGCCGCTGGACCGTCGTCCCCATTGGCCTGCTGTTCAAGCCGGCACGCCCGCGCGGCCTCGGCCACGCGATGCAGACAGCGATGCTACCCATCGCGGCACCGCTCGCCACTGTGATCGGTGCTGGCGCGGCCATCGCGCTCTTCGGCTTCGCGGGGCTCGTGCTCATCCTCGCCGCCACCGTCGCGGCATTGCTCATCGCGGGCCTCGCCGCGCGC
>SCVR01000311.1 GCA_004296805.1 Dehalococcoidia bacterium | reverse complement strand
GCGCCGGAGGTGCTCGAGTCGGCGGGGATGAGGGTTCTGTGGGCGGGGTAAGGGAGGCGACAATAGGAGACAGGAGACCGGCAACCGGAAACAGGCAGCAGGAGACAACAGGCGCAGGCGATTGGCGGTAGGGGGCAGGCGGTAGGGTGAGTCGTTCGTAGGGGCGCCACGCTGCGCCCGAAGGGCGCGAGTGCGCCCGCGGCAGGTCGTTTCGTTGGTAGGGGAGGCCGAGCCCCGAAGGGGCGAGCCCTCCCCCGGTGCCGCGCAGCGGCGCCGGTTGACCACGTCCGCGTCTCGCGGCGTCGGGAGGTGATCGATGGAAGCGGTAGCAACGGCATCGCGCGGCAACGGCAAGTGGCAGGAACGGCTCAAGGCGGTGGAGACCGCGGTCGCCTCGATCGAGCGCCAGTTCGGCAAGGGCTCGATCATGGCCCTGGGCGACGACTCCGTGATCGAGCCGATCGCGGCGATCCCCACCGGCTCGCTGGCGCTGGACGCGGCGCTGGGCATCGGCGGCCTGCCCCGCGGTCGCGTGGTGGAGATCTTCGGGCCGGAGTCGAGCGGCAAGACCACGCTGGCCCTGCACGCCATCGCCTCGGCGCAGAAGCTCGGCGGCGTCGCCGCGTTCGTCGATGCCGAGCACGCACTGGACGTGCGCTACGCGGCCGGCATCGGCGTGCAGATCGACAAGCTCTACCTCTCGCAGCCGGACACGGGCGAACAGGCCCTGGAGATCGTCGAGATCCTGTGCCGCTCGGGCGGCGTGGACCTGATCGTCATCGACTCGGTCGCCGCGCTGACCCCGCGCGCCGAGATCGAGGGCGAGATGGGCGACGCGCACGTCGGGCTGCAGGCGCGGCTGATGAGCCAGGCGCTGCGCAAGCTGACCGCGGTGACGCACCGCACCGGCACCTGCCTCGTCTTCCTCAACCAGATCCGGATGAAGATCGGGGTGATGTTCGGCAGCCCGGAGACGACCACCGGCGGCAACGCGCTCAAGTTCTACGCCTCCGCGCGTCTGGACGTGCGCCGCACGCAGACGGTGAAGGACGGCGAGGTGGCGGTGGCGAGCGCCACGCGGGTGAAAGTGGTGAAGAACAAGGTCGCCCGTCCCTTCACGGAGGCGGAGTTCGAAATCCGCTATGGGACGGGCATCGACGCGGTGGGCGAGCTGCTCGAGCTGGGTTCGGCCAACGGCGTGGTGGAAAAGAGCGGCGCGTGGTTCGCCTACGGCGGCGAGCGGCTCGGCCAAGGCAAGGAGAAGGCCGCCGCCGCGCTCCGCGAGAACCCGGCGGTGCGGGCGGAGATCGAGGAGAAGCTGCGCGAGGCGCTGGGATTGCCCGCGCCGACGGTGCCGAATGCGGCGACCGAGGCGGAAGCCTGAAGCGCGACATCTGCGCGGTTGGGCCGCCCGATGCGGTCACCTCTACGGTAGGCAGCCGAGGACGATGAGGTGGACGTTCTCCCCTCTGCGCTCCGTGACGTCATAGGCGAAGGCCGCACGGCCTCCGTCGAGCTGCATAGGTTCCAGTTGCCACGGAGCCCCGACCGGCGGCTCCTCCACCGTCAGAACCCCGGTCGGGTTGCCAATCGCCCTCGTAAACCCGCCAATGTCCGCGACGTGCCAGAACGCATCCACACCCTGACGATCCGGCGCCGAGGGC
>SCVR01000310.1 GCA_004296805.1 Dehalococcoidia bacterium | reverse complement strand
CCATCTGGCGGAGGGCGGCGCGGGCCGTGATGTCCACGGCTCGCGCGTAGTCCGGGCGCTCGGCCCCGGTCATGATGCCGGGGTGCTCCCGGAACTGCCGGCGCACCTCATCGATGATCGACGACGCGGCAGAACCGACGGCGCGGATCGTGAGGGCGGAGAACAGGAACACCAGCGTCACGCCGAGCACGCCGCCTGCGAAGACGTCGATGCTGGCGAGGTCGATCGGGAGTTCCGTGACCAGCGGGATGTCCAGCCGCTCCTTGACCTTGTCCAGGTACGCGGAGAACAGCAGGAACGCCGCCAGGCCGGCAGACGCCACCGCGTAGCCCTTGGTGAGAGCCTTCGTGGTGTTGCCCACCGTGTCCAACGCGTCCGTGATGTGACGGGCGCTGGCCGGAGCGCCGGAGAACTCGGCGATACCGCCGGCGTTGTCCGTGATCGGGCCGAACGTGTCCATCGACAGGATGTACGCCGCCGACATCAGCATGCCCATCGTCGCGACGGCCGTGCCGAAGATGCCGGTCGTGAACGCCGGGACGTTCGCGATGTCAGCGTGGGAACCGAGCGTGTACGAGACGACCAGCGCGAGCACGATCGCCACCGCGGACGGGGCGAACGTCTCGAGACCGACTGACGTGCCGATGATGATGTTCGTTGCCGGGCCGGTCTTGCTGGCCTCGGCGATCTCCTTGACCGGCCGCCAGGCGCCGGCTGTGTAGTACTGCGTGATGTAGACGAAGGCGAACCCACAGGCGATGCCCGTGACGCCACACCAGAAGAACCACATCCACGAGTCGCCCAGCATCTGGCTGGTCGCGATGTACAGGCCCACGATCGAAAGGGCCGAGACCACGTAGTACCCCATGTTCAGGGGGCGCATCGGGTCCTTCTCCGCGTTACCGGAGAACATCGGCACCACGAGCATGCCGATGATGGTCGCGAACACTCCGAACGAGCGGAGCACCAGCGGGAACAGGATCCAGTTCAGGTCCTGGGTCACGGTGTAGATGGCCACACCGAGGATCATCGCGCCGATGTTCTCGGCGGACATGGACTCGAACAGGTCGGCGCCACGGCCAGCGCAGTCACCGACGTTGTCACCGACGAGGTCCGCGATGACGGCCGCGTTACGCGGATCGTCCTCCGGGATGCCCGCTTCGACCTTGCCGACGAGGTCAGCACCGACGTCAGCAGCCTTCGTGTAGATGCCGCCGCCGATCTGGGCGAACAGCGCGACGAACGAGGCGCCAAAGCCGAAGCCGACGATCAGGAACGGTGTGATGGCCTCCGGATACCCGAGCACACGGGTGTAGACGACCCACATGGTCGACACACCGATGAGGCTGAGGGCCACGACGAGGAAGCCAGACACGGCACCACCGCGGAGCGCCACCGTGATGGCGTCCTTCAGGCTGTGCTGCGCCGCGGCTGCCGTCCGGAGGTTGGACCGGACCGCGATGTACATGCCGATGTAGCCCGAGATGGCCGAGCACAGCGCGCCGACGATGAAGGCGATACCGGTAAGGAGACCTTCCTTGCCGGACGACATCACCACGTCGCCGTACACGATCGTCGTGCCGTCGAGCTTGATCTCCTTCACACCATCGGAGACCAGCGCGACGACCCCCGTCAGGACCACGGCGATCACCGCAGTCATGATGGCGATGGTGCCGTACTGCCGCTTCAGGAACGCCATGGCGCCCTCGAAGATCAGTCCGGCGACCTGCTGCATTTCAGGCGTCCCGGTGTCGCGAGAGAGCACATCGCGCGCCAACCAGAGCGCGAAGAGCACGGCTGCGACGCCGGCCACCGGTACCAGAACAATGAGATCCATGGTTCCTCGTTTCTCCACTCGCACGCAAAGGAAGACGGGGGAAAACCCCATCTGCAAGCGCCACACCGTCCTCGACCATCACGAGGCGTGAGGTCGGGGGCGGGCCCCTCTGCGCACTGACCTGCGCGGGATGATGCCACCTCCCACGCTCACGCGCGAGCGTTCGATCACCCGGGCCAACAGATGTGTTATGACGAGTAGGGCGGTGCAGGCAGCCTCGGGCGCAGGGCATCTGGTGCCCCCGGCAGGAATCGAACCTGCGCACATGGTTTAGGAAACCAACGCTCTATCCGCTGAGCTACGAGGGCGCGCGAGCCGCGACAGGCTCGACGGGCGGAATGGTGGAGATGAGGGGACTCGAACCCCTGGCCTCCGCGATGCGAACGCGGCGCTCTCCCAGCTGAGCTACATCCCCACGAGGGCTCGCCTCCCATTCGAGGCAGCACGTCCGAGTATAGGGCGCACCCCGGGACGGGCAACGCGAACAGGCTGAGGTGAAGGGGCGTCTACTCGCGGTCCTCGGGCGATCCGCTCAGCAGACCCTTCACCGGCTCGATCACCATCCGCTTACCCGCGACATCTACCTCGATCACGATGTGCTCGAGCGCGGGGATCAGGACGTCCTTCTTGTCCGGAAGGCGCACCAGGTAGACGTCGTTCGCCCCCGTGACCAGCACCTGCTCCAGCACGCCCACGGGCTCGCCAGTGGTCGTCACGACCGCCATCCCGATGAGGTCGTGCGTGTAGTACTCGCCCTCAGGTAGCGGTGGCAGGTCGTCCTCCGGGATCTCGATCAGCGCGTCGCGCAGCGCTTCCGCTGCAGTCCGGCCCTCATGGCCTTCGAAGAGCACACACGGGAATCCCAGCGGCGTCTCGATGTCGAGGATGCGCGTGCGGATGTTCTTGAGGATGACCACGGCACCCTCCATGAACCGCTCCGGGTTCGTGGTGAGCGGGGTCACCTTCACGTGCCCCTTCAGCCCCCACGGCGCGTTGATCCGGCCGATCGCCACGCGCTGATCCACCGGGGGTACCGGCGTGTCGTCGATGGGCGGACGGGCGGGCCGAGGCGCAGGCACTCGAAGGACGCGCGCACCCGGCCGTCGAGGACGGCGGGCGGGGTTGGGCCGGGAACCTGACACGAGGACGCGCTTACTCGATGTTGAGCGTGGCGCGGACGCCGGCGCGGACAGCGGCAACGTGGAGCAGGGAGCGCATCGCGTTGGCGCAGCGACCGTCACGGCCGATCACGCGTCCCTTGTCCTCGTCGTTCACGTAGAGGTAGAGCAGCACTCGGTCGCCGTCGTGCTCCTCCTCGACGACCACGTCGTCGGGGTGCTCGGCAAGGGCGCGGGCCAAGTACTCGATGAGTGCTCGCATCGCTTAGTTCGAGCCGGCTGCGGCAGCCTCAGCGGCAGCGGCCTTGGCAGCCTCTTCGGCGGCCTTAGCGGCAGCGGCTTCCGCGTCCTTCTTCGCCTTCACAGCCTCGACGTGGGCCTTCTTGGCGGCCTCGGTCGCCTCGCGCTCAGCCTTGGTCGGCTGCGTCACGCGACGCTTCGGCTCGACGGTGGTCACGCCGGCGCTGAACAAGAGACGCGCCACCGTCTCGGACGGCTGGGCACCCACGGACAGCCAGTACTGCGTCCGCTCCGCGTTCACCTGCAGCGTGCGAGGCTCGGTCGTCGGGTTGTAGTGGCCGACGATCTCCAGGAAGCCGCCATCGCGCTTCGTCTCCTTGTGGGCGACGACGATGCGGTACGAGGGCTGGTGCTTCTGGCCGGTACGGCGAAGACGGATGCGGAGCACGGGCACGTTCCTTCAGGGGGCGCTGCGCCTCAGAGGACGCGGAGTCGCCGGTGGCTGGCAAATCAGTGTCGGGCGGTTCAGGGGTCGGAGTCTAGGGGGCAGCCTCAGATTCGGCGTCCCAGATTCACAGACCGGCGTCAGAGCCCTAGCATCCGGCGGATGCCGCCGGCATTCTTGCCGCCGCCCCCCGCCATCGCCTTCATCAGTTTGCGGGCTTCCGCGAACTGATTCAAGAGGCGGTTCACATCAGAAGGGTGAGTCCCGGATCCCCGGGCCACCCGCCGTCGCCGCGAGCCGTTGATGATTTCTGGGTGCCGGCGTTCCTCGACGGTCATCGAACGGATGATCGCCTCGGACTGGCGGATGAACTTCTCGTTCATGTCGAACCCGCCGCCCATCTGCGCCTTGATCGCCCCGGCCCCGGGCAGCATGTCGAATATGCCGGAGAGCGGCCCCATCTTCTTCAGCTGCTCCATCTGGCTCAGGAAGTCCTCGAGGTCGAACTGGCCCGTCCGCATCCGCCGGGCCACCTCCTTGGCATCCCGGTCGCCGATCGCCTGCTTCGCCTTCTCGACCAGCGTGACCACGTCACCCATGCCGAGGACACGCGACGCGAAGCGGTCCGGGTGGAATTCCTCCAGGGCTTCGAGGCGTTCGCCGGTGGTGATGAACTTCACCGGCAGTCCGGTCACCTCTCGCACGGAGAGCACCGCGCCGCCGCGCGTGTCCGAATCCACCTTCGTCACGACGATTCCAGAGCCCTCGAGGACATCGTGGAACTCCTTGGCGAGCGTGACGGCCTCCTGGCCGGTCATCGCGTCCACCACGATCAGCAGCTCGGTCGGGTCGACAGCGTCAGCGAGTGCTGCGAGGGCGTCCGCCAGTTCGTCG
>SCVR01000309.1 GCA_004296805.1 Dehalococcoidia bacterium | reverse complement strand
CGCTTGCCCTCAAGCAGGAGGTCATGGACCCCCGCGAGGTGCTTCTGCCAGGCCTCGTACGCCTCGCGGTAGACGGCTTTCGGGTCTTCGTTGGTCACGGTCACAGTGTATGGCGACGAAGACGGCGCGCCTCTCGGCGCGCCGTCAGACGTGGCTGGTGACCCATACCGGATTCGAACCGGTGGTTTCCGCCTTGAGAGGGCGGCGTCCTAGGCCGCTAGACGAATGGGCCACGACAAACAGCGGGCGCTTGCGCGCCCACCATGTGTGTACACCATTCGTGCCCACCGATCCAACACGCCACTCCCGGAGGCGCCCCGTGTACGGCACCTCGAGGCCCGCGCGACTCTCGCCCACCAGTTTCGAGGAATGAACAGATTTCCATGGCCCCTGATGAAGGCCCGTTGCCGTCCGTCGACTCCCGTCGAATGATCGTGAGGCCTCGGAGGGCTGCGCGGTGCGATTCGTGCTCAACAACCCAGGGCTGTTTGCCGTAAAGACCGCCACGGTCTTCGTACTGTCGTTCGCTCTCATCCCGCTTCTGGGGTGGAAGGATGACGTTCCGGCGCTGGTCTACACCGGTTCGATGGTGGCCCTGCACGTCGTCATCCTGGTGGTCTACCTCTTCCGCGTTCGGTTCCGCGACCTCGATCCGGACAGGCGTTCACTGATCGCGCGCGTCCTGGGCCTTGCGATCACTACCTACCTCCTCTCCGCGACATCGTCGTTCAACCCCGAGTCCTCGACGCGACAACTCGCGCTGCAGATGCTCGCCGTCTCGCTCGTCCACATGGGCATCCTCGCCCTCTTGATGGTGCGCATCGCTCCGGCTGAGAGCGAGGCCCCCGCCCCCGCCCGCTGACCACTCCCGCTACACCTCGATGGTCGACGCGGTAGCATCGCGGCCCTCGCGACTACCGACGGAGGCGACGATGGATCTGGGCGTCATGATCGAGGGCCAGGAGGGCCTGACCTGGGACCGGTGGCGGCGGATCATGCGCGCCACGGAAGAGCTCGGGTTCGAGTCGTTGTGGCGGTCCGATCACTTCTTCTCCCTCTCGGGACCCCGCGACCGCCCAGCACTCGAGACCTTCCTCTCGTTCGTCCTCGTGGCCACGGAGACATCGCGGATCCGCTTCGGGCCACTCGTCTCGTCGGCCACGTTCCGCCACCCCTCGCTCGTGGCGCGCATGGCCGCGCAGATCGACGTGCTCTCGGGTGGACGGTTCATCCTCGGGATGGGTGCAGGCTGGAACGTGCCAGAGCACGAGGCGTTCGGCATCCCCTTCCCTCCACTGAAGGAGCGGATGGACCGACTCGAAGAGAGCGTTCGTGTTGTGCGGGCCCTCTGGGGGCCCAACCCCGCCAACGTGGAGGGCCGCTACTACTCCCTGAAGGATGCAATGTGCGAGCCCAAGCCCATCCAACAGCCCATGCCGCTGCTCATCGGCGGTTCCGGCGAGCGGCGAACCCTCCGACTGGTCGCCCAGTTCGCGGATGAGTGGAACGGGGTCGGCCTCACACCCGAGACGTATCAGGCCAAGCGCGCCGTCCTCGAGCGTCACTGTGCCGATGTCGGCCGCGACCCGAGGACGATCCGCCACTCGCAAATGGTGGGGTTCGTCATCGGTAAGACGGAGGCGGCTCAGCGCGCGCACTTCACGAAGGTGGTGGAGACGCTACCTGGCCTTGGCCGAGGCGACGCCGGCGAGGTGATGCAGAACATGAAGGGACGGGGCTGGCTCGTCGGGACACCGGACGAGGTCGTGCAGGAGATTGGCCGGCGTCAGGAGATGGGGCTCACGAGGCTGATGCTTCAGCATCAGGCGCAGGAGGACTTCGGCACGCTGGAACTGATAGCGAGCGAAGTCCTGCCGCAGGTCCGCTGACTCATACCCGTGG
>SCVR01000008.1 GCA_004296805.1 Dehalococcoidia bacterium | reverse complement strand
AGGGGCCGCGCCGGTGGCCGATGATACGCCGCGTCCGGAAGAGCCCTCCGAGGCCCCTCGAGGCGCTATTTCTTCGGCAGCGCCTCGCGCTCGGCGACCTTCGCGCAAGCGATCGCGAGGCGTCGCGCGGCCTCGCGCAGTTCGTCCTCGGGCACCCAGGAGTAGGCGAGTCGGATGTGGTTCCCTGTGTCCACACGGTCCGGGAAGAACCCGTACCCCGCCGCGGCCACGAGGCCCTCGACGATCGCCTGTTGCTGCACTTCGCCGCCGTTCAGGCCGCCGAGGAGGTCTACCCAGAGGAAGAAGCCGCCGTTGGGGCGGCGGAAGGAGACGTAGGGCTCACAGAACTCGCGCAGGCCGGCAGCGATCAGGTCGGCTTTGCGCTGGTAGATGGCGCGGACCTTGTTGATGTGCTCGTCCAGTGCGCCGTCCTTCGAGAACTCGAAGAGCATCCGGTGCAGCAGCGGAGAGTTGCCCATCTCGAAACGCATGCGCACTAACTGCTCGATGACGTTCGGTGTCGCGTGGATCCAGCCGACGCGCAGGCCGGTCGCAATGATCTTCGAGAAGGTGCCGACGCTGATGACGCCCTCGCACTGGGACAGCGCGGACAGTGCGGGCGGGTGGTGGACACCCTCGAAGTAGAGCTCGCCGTACGCGTCGTCATCCAGGACGAAGATGCCGTACTTCGCGGCGACCTTCAGCAGCTCGACACGCCGCTCCAGGGTCATCGTGACGCCCATGGGGTTGTGGAAGTTGCTGATCGTGTAAATGAACTTGATCTTCTTACCCTGCCGCAGCAGCGACTGGATCAGCGGTTCGAGTTCGTCCACGCGCATGCCGTCGTCGTCCATGCTGACGGTGGCGATTTGCGCCTGGTGACCGCGGAACGTGCGAGTGGTGCCCGAGAAGGTGGGTGCCTCGGAGATGACAACGTCACCGGGCTGGATGAAGGTCGCGCACACCTGGTCGATAGCGCCGGCGGATCCATTCGAGAGCATGAACCAGTCTGACGTCACCTCGAAGCCACGGTCGCGCGTGTAGCGCTGGGCGAGGAGATCGCGGAGCGGCTCGTAGCCGTAGGCGCCGCCGTAGCGCAGCGGGCCGTCGTCGCGGTCCTCGGTGTCGAGGGCACGCTCCATAGCTTCCATCAGTGCCTGCCGGGGGAGCGTCTCAGGAGCGGGGATGCCGCCGCCGAGCACGATCGGTTCCAACTCGGACTGGATGTTGGTGGTCATGCCCCAGTCGGTGGCGTTCCCGGCGGAGACGTTGCGCGCGGCTTCCGAGGCCATCGACTCGATGTCGCGCTTCGCCCACAGGGCGCGCAGGTCAGCAGCCAGCCGCGACACGTCCGAGTCAACCGGTCGGAGGTTGCGTCGTGCGTTCATGGCCTGATCCGTTCCTGCGCTTCGGGTGTGCGGTAGCAGAGACGCTGGGGCGTCTATCGCAAACAACTGTTCCCGACCCGCTGTACGCGCATCCTATGTCGCGTGTAACACGCCTGCAATCTGTTCAGGGGCTAACGCGGGCAGCCTTCGGAATGTTGCCGTCTCGGGCCAGATTCGGCTGCTACTCCCGCCCCGAGGCGACCGCGGCGAGTGCGTCCGCGAAGGCCTCGATGGCCTTTCGGAGATCTGCCGGGGGCAGGGCAGAGTAGACGAGGCGGATACGGTCCTCACCACCGCCGTTGGCGAAGTAGCCGGTGCCCGGGGTGACCGCGACACCCCGCGCCGCAGCCGCTCGGAAGACCGCTCCCGCGTCCAGGCCCTGGGCCAGCTTCAGCCAGTGGAAGAACCCACCGCGAGGTGTGTGGAACGTCACGTAGGCCTCGCAGAGGTCGCGGAGGGCGTCCGCGGTCACGTCACGCCGCTCCCGGTAGAGGCCCTGCAGCATCTTCACATGCGGGTCGTAATGGCCCGATCGGAGGTAGTGGTACAGCAGCCGGTGGAGGATCGGCGGTCCACCGTTGTCGAACCTCGCCAGCACCAGCCGGGCGATGACTTCGGGCTGGCTCACGATGAACCCCACCCGCAGGCCGGTCGCTACCGTCTTCGAGAACGTCCCGCAACGCACGATGCCTCGCCCGCCCGCCACCGCGAACAGCGAGGTGGGTGGAGGGCCTTCGAGGTCGATCCCGGTGTACGCATCGTCTTCCAGGATCAGGACTCCATGCTCCCGGGCGAGTTCGACAAGACGCTGACGTCGTTCGAGCGTGAGGGTGCTTCCGCTGGGGTTGTCGTAGTTGGCTGTGACGTAGATGACCTTCGCCTGTTTGCCAGTCATGCGGCGCGTGTCGAGGACACGTGCAAGCGCCGGCATGACAAGGCCATCGTCGTCCTGTGGGACATCGATCACCTGAGCGCCGCGCGCGCGGAAGGTGCGAATGGCGCCCGGGTACGTTGGTGCCCCCGTGATCACGACATCGCCGTCCGCGATGAACGCCGCGGCCACGTTGTCGATGCCCTGCGCGCTGCCGGCGGTAATCGTGACGTTCGCAGACGTGACGGGGAGGCCTGTCTCGGTAGACTGTCGCTCCGCTACCCAGGCGCGCAGAGGTTCGTACCCGGCCTGACCGCCGTATGTCAGGGCCCCCGCGGCGTCCTCCTCAAGGGCCTGTCGAGTCGCCTCGAGCAGCTCGCGCCAGGGAAGGCTGTCCCGGTCGGGTACGCCAGCGTTGAGGTCGTACGGCAAGGGTGACAGCGAGGTGGGCGGCGGCAGCCGCCGCACTGCCGGCGCGAGGAGCGCCTCGATGGTGGCCTCGGAAAACGGATCGTCCCCCGCGTTCGTCATGCGGGGGAGCCTACGGGGGCTCGGGAGGTCGGGCAAACGCGACCGAAAGGGCCTTCGTCGGGTCGCGGCTGCGTTGCGTACTGCTAGTATGCGCCCGCTCGGCAGGTCAGCACGGGAGGCACCCTATGGCTTCAGGTCCGCTTGCGGGGATTCGCGTACTTGAGTTCACGCAGATCATCGCCGGCCCCTTCGGCTGCCAGAACCTGGCGGACATGGGTGCTGAGGTGATCAAGGTGGAGCCCCCCGGGGGTGAGCCGTGGCGGCTGTTCTCCCAGTTCATGCCGGGGGAGTCGAAGACCTTCCAGTCGCTGAACCGCGGCAAGAAGTCGCTGGTGCTCTCCATGCAGGAGCCCGACGCCCAGGAGATCGTCCACCGGCTGATCCCGTCCATCGACGTGGTCGTGATCAACTATCGGCCTGACGTCCCCGCGAAACTCGGCATCGACTATGACACGCTCTCGAAGATCCGGCCGAACCTCATCTACGTCGACAACACGGCCTGGGGACGTCGAGGGCCATGGGCGCTCCGTCCCGGCTACGACATCGTGGCGCAGGCGGTCTCTGGCCTGATGATCGGCGAGGGCAAGGTGGACCCGGCCGGTGCGCCGATGTCGATCACCTCGACTGCGATCGCGGACTACGGCACAGGCGTCGCCATCGCGTGGTCGGTGTGTGCTGCGCTCTTCCACCGGGAGCGCACCGGCGAAGGCCAGATGATCGAGACGACCCTGCTGAACACGGCACTCGCCTTCCAGGGCACCGCGGCGATGGACCTGCCGGTTGCTGACGCCCTGAAGTACGCGAAGATGGACCAGGTGCACGCCCTTCAGCAGCAACACGCCTCGTTCCCCGATCTGATCGCCGCGTATCAGGCCGCCCAGATCGGCCGGGTCGGGAACATCTACTACCGCTGTTACGCCACGAGTGACGGAGCGGTGGCGGTGGGTGCTCTCTCGCCCACGCTGTGGGCGAAGGTGCGCGCCGCCGTTGGCACCGACTTCCTGGGCATGGCCGACCCCGGGTACAACATGGCCGATCCCGCCTATGCCGAGATGGCCCGCAGGCGCGTCGCTGAGGTCGAAGCGACCTTCCGCACGAAGACCTCAGACGAGTGGCTCGCGATCCTCGAGGCCCACGGCGTGCCGTCCGGCCCTCTGAACTTCGTGGAGGACATGCTGACCGATCCGCAGGTCGTGGCGAACGACATTCCCGTGACCGTGGAGCACGAACTCTCCGGACCCCAGACGCAGGTCGGGCCGATGGTGCGGATGAGCAAGTCACCGCTGGAGGTGCAGGGGCCATCGCCGGTCCTCGGGAAGCACACGGACGAGATCGTCGCCGGGCTGGGATACACCGCAGAGCAGCGCGCGGCCCTGCGGGCGAGGAACGTCATCGCCTGACGCTTCCCCGCTCGTGACTCTGGCGCGAGGACTCCCGTACACTCCCGCGGCCGGGTGCGGATCACCGCTCATTGGACTGCCCGGCTTGCGGGAGGACTGCATGACCGGGCCGCTGGCGGGCGTCAAGATTCTCGAGTTCACCCAGATCATCGCTGGCCCCATGGGTTGCCAGTTGCTGGCCGACCTCGGCGCTGACGTCATCAAGGTGGAGCCCCCGGGAGGCGAACCGTGGCGGCTCAACGCCCAGTTCATGCCGCTTGAGTCGAAGACCTACATGGGCCTCAACCGGGGCAAGCGCTCGCTCGCCATCGATGTCTCGAAGCCCTCGTCCCAGGCGGCAATCCACCGGCTCGTGAAGCAGATGGACGTGGTGGTCATCAACTACCGCCCCGACGTCGCCAAGCGCCTGAAGATCGATTACGACACCCTCGCGACGCTGAAGCCCGACCTGATCTACGTGGACAACACCGCCTTCGGCCGTGAGGGCCCGCTCGCCGATCGCCCCGGCTACGACATCGTGGTGCAGGCCCTGTCAGGTCTCACGGGCGCCGTGGCGAAGGTCGACGAAAACGGCCAGCCGCTGACGGGGCCTGCGGTCGCGGACACCACCACCGGTTATGCCGTCTGCGCGGGCACCCTCGCGGCGCTCTACCACAAGGCGAAGACCGGCGAAGGCCAGATGGTGGAGACGTCGCTCCTGATCAACGCGCTCACGATCCACATGAGCCAGTTCGCCTCGATCCCCGCGGCAGACGCGGCGGTGCGCGAGGGCTTCCTCAACGCCCTCCAGAAGGCCCGCGAGACCGGCACCCCGTACGCTGAGTTCTTGAAGACCCGCGAGGCGATGCTCCGCGCCGCAGCGGGTGGCAACGTCTACTACCGCTGCTTCCTTACGAAGGACGGCGCGATCGCGATCGGGGCCCTCTCGGCCGCCCTCCGCGCAAAGGTGCGGTCCACCCTCGCCTTCGAGCACAACCGGGACGAGCCGGGCTACAACGCGCAGGATCCAGCACAGATCGCCATCGACAAGGCGCTGATCGCTCGGACAGAAGCGTTGTTCCGGACGAAGACCACCGCCGAGTGGGATGCGATCCTCACCGCGGGTGGCGTGCCCTGCGGTGCGATCAACTTCGTCCAGGAATTGCTGGACCACCCGCAGATCGTGGCGAATGGTTACGTCGTCGAACACGACCATGAACTCGCCGGGCCGGTCTGGATGCAGGCCCCACCGTGGAAGATGAGTAAGACGCCACCGACACCCA
>SCVR01000308.1 GCA_004296805.1 Dehalococcoidia bacterium | reverse complement strand
CGGCAGGTTCGACGACGAGAACGACGAGCTACTCCAGGGGATGATCGTCCCCCTGCACGCGATGAACAGCGCGTACTACCGTCGCGAGTTGCCGGAGTCCGAGGTCTTGTACGTGGCAACCGAGAAGGGCGTGGCCGCGTTCAACCTGCTCGACACCTACGGCGACGAGAAGTCGGATCCGCCACCAGGCCAAGTTCTGACGCCAGCCGCAGACGAAGCACTCGCGGTCATGGATGGGTTCGCGTTGCCGGCAGCGGACGAGGGCGGAATCAAGCCCGGTGCGCTCACGCTCGCCTATCTCGGCCCGCAGGACGCTCGCGTGTACGCCGCGGACACAAAGCGTCTGCGCATCTTCAGCGTCGACGGCGTGAACAAGGCGCATCCCACCGCACCGGAGCACGGATTCGCGCCCGCGGACCCGGTCACGGAGTCCGGTGCACGCTTCTTCCACTTGGATGCCGCGTATGGCCTCAGCCCACTCTACGCCGTGCCGCCAACACCGCCGCCACCGCTGCCGCGCTGGGTCTACGCGTCCTTGACCACGTTAAACGCGCCGCACGGGTTTCCAAGCGGCACGAATCCGACGTCGGGGATCGCGATCGTCGACGTCGGAACCGCGGGAGCGGTCGCGAGCGATCCATTGACGACAGTAAGTCGCAAGTGGCTCTACCGCCACGGATCCGTGTCCGCGAACCCGCTCGTCAAGGTCGCCTACTTCGGCGGCGTAACCTCGGTCCCGATCACCCAGCAGGAGCACGTGCTGTACGTTGCGTACGGCGCGTTGCCCGGGAATCCTGTGTACCACGAGCAGGGTGCTGGAATCGCGGTGCTGCGCGCGTACCTCGAAGTGGTCGAGACGGTGCCGCCGCCGGAGCAGGTGCTGACCTGGGTTCCCCGCATCGAGCTGGTCGGGCTATTCCCCGCGACGAACGATGCGAGCTGTGATCGCGCGCTGCCCGGGCTCGTGACCTACGAACCAGGCGTTCCCGGCGTGGCGAATTTGTCCAAGCGACTGATGGTCGGCCTTGGCTGCAACGGCTTCGCGATCTACCGCATCCCCGACACACCGGGCGGAATGTTCGCACCCGTGCTCGAGGCGTTCGTCAACGAGAACAGCATCTTCAACGTGCTGCCCGGTCCACTCTCCGCGGCGGGCAATCCGTACTTCTACGTGTCGAACCTGAACCAGGGTTTGACGCTGTTCGAACTGCTACCGGCGGGGCTCGTCAAGCGCGCGAAGTACGCGACGAGCTTCCAACTCGGGCAGCTCGTGTTCGCGGACAACCGCAATCGGATCTTTTCGCCCGACATGCGCGGTGGGATCAGTCTGTACGAGTTGACGTATCCCTGAGGCACCCTCATGAAGTCGAAGCAACTAAACGGCGGCGTGACCCCGAACTCGTGGAGTTTACTGAAGCCTATTCCGGGTGAGTTTGCGAGCGCGTGGGAATCCAAACACTGGCTGCAGCAGAGCGCCGATGCGTGGTCGCCGCGCGCCAAGACTTGGGCCGCGACGATGGCGACACTTTGCATGACGCTGCCGACTACTGCGCAGTCGCTGATCTATCGGACGATGGGTTCGGCGAGCTCAAAGCTCGGCCACACGACGATTGCGATCGGCGACGTCGATCTCGATGGTCGTCCGGACTTCTTGTCCTGCACGAAAGCCCCGGGGGCCGGCCACGCATACTCCGGTCGACTCGGCACCCTCGTGTACTCCTGCTACCCGCTCGGCGTCTCCCCACTCGATGTGGGCACATACTCCGAGACCGGCGCCGGCATCGGCGACACGAACGGTGACGGCGTCCCGGACTTTGTGATCGGCTCGCCGGGGTTCAACGAGCTCGGCAGCAATCAGGGCGGATTTTGGTTGTACGCGGGCACCAACGGAAGCGTATTGCACCTCTTCAAGGGGGACTATGCTCCGCAGGGTCTCGCGGCGGCCCTCGACGCGGTCGGAGACCTGAATGGCGACGGCGCGTTCGACATTCTCGCTGGAGCGCCTGGAACGGTCCCGAACAAGCGCGGTGCGGTCTACGTCTATTCCGGGAGTACTTTCGAGCGCGTGCTGACGATCGAAGGAGACGGAGACTGGCAGACTGTGGGTTATGGCGTCGCTGGTACCGGCGATCTAAACGGTGATGGCACACCCGACCTTGCGTTCGGGGCGCCCTACGGTCAGGGCAACCAAGGTACGAACGTCGACTTCGTGAGCGTCCGGTCGGGTGCAGGCGGCGGTGAGCTACATCGCTTCACGCAAATGAACGTCGGTTATGAGCTGAGGGGGGTGGGCGACGTCGACCTCGACGGCGTACCGGACATCGCGATCTCCGATCTCCTCCACGCGGTAATCGGACCCCGGCAGGGCGCGGTCTACGTCTACTCCGGTGCGACCTGGGAGTTGCTGCACCTCTTCGAGGGCGAGGCCGAAAAGGACAACTTCGGGTACGCGATCGACGGCGGCGGTGACCTGAACGATGACGGCCTCCCCGACATCGTGATCACGTCGTTCCCCGACAGCTTCGTTCCGTGGACCGACCTCCATTTTGGGTACGTGCGCGGCTACACCGGCCTGACCGGGGCACAGATCCTCGCGATCGATAGCGTTGGTTCTGCGGGTACCTCGCCGGCAATCACGGAAGCCTTCGGCAAGAACGTCGCGATCATCGGCGACGCGAATGGAGACGGTCGCGATGATATTGCGATGGGATCCAACATCGCCGTCCTTAACGGAGTCGTCGACAACTTCGGCAAGATCGAGGTCTTCTCGGGGACACCGCTCGCGCTGACCTCCGACTCGCACGTCGTGTCGGTCAACAACGGCGGTGCTGCCCTTCGCCTCAAGCCCGGCACTTCGCATGCGAACGCGATCTACCTGGTGGCCGGCAGCTTCACTGGCACGAACCCAGGCGTGGCAGTCGACGGCGTAACGGTCCCTATCGTGATCGACGCCTACACTCTCTGGACGATTGCGTCGCCGAACCAACCGCCACTCTCGAAGTCGCTGAGCCTGCTCGACTCATCCGGAACCGGTCTCACGACGCTCACGCTACCCGCGGGGATCTACCCGTCGCTCGTCGGGCTCCATGTGTTCCA
>SCVR01000307.1 GCA_004296805.1 Dehalococcoidia bacterium | reverse complement strand
CCGCTCTGCAAGCTCCCGCTGATCGAGAAGTCAACATCAGCATTTGGCAGAATCAGTTGTATTACGGCGGGACAGCCGGTCATTTCCTGCGAGACCGCCGAACTGCGCCACCGCGCGGTGCTGACGGCCTCCATCGTATCCCGTGAGGTCGCCGCGAGAACGGCCCGTCGAGGTGACAGCCTCTCGCCACGTTTCTGCGCCCTGTCACCACGCGTTCGGGGATTCCGCGCCTCCAGTGGAGAGAGCCCACGGCTACCCATGCGTTCGCTTGTCGCCGTGTCCAACGTCCGTGTTCGCTGAGACGTCAGCGCACGTTGTCGCCGGTCGGGTTCGGAGAGATTGACTCTCATGGCGTAGCTCCCTCCCGTCCTGACAGTTAGGCAACGGAGCCCGACCATTCCGGACGCAGCCTCGCACCGTCTCAACACCCCCGCACGCCGTGGTCCACGTGGTCCACGCCTGCTTTCCCAAAGGGCGCCCACTCGGAGTCGTCCGCAGGGCACACGAGTATCGTACAGTTGGCGCAAGCTAGCCCCTTCCTTGCTCACCCAACGACCGGCGGAATCAGTCAATCACGTCGTTGTTTTTTCTAGCGCGTACCGCCTGTTGCTGTCAAGTGTTACCAATGCACCAATGCGTGGCGCCAAAAACCTACGTCATTGCGGGGCACTGAAAGGCGCCCGCCTCAACGCATCCAGCAGCATGCTTGGCCATTCGAAGAGCCTGCTTGGCTATCATGGTCCGACGTTTTGAGGCGCATCCGGTTTCCTTGGACACACGATAGGCCCGGGTAGGATGGGGCCAAGGAGTCCAGGGAGATGAGCAAACCGGAGCGGGAGAGGACGGCAGAAGGGGTGAAGGCGGTCGAGGAGGCGAAGCAGGGAGCGGCGTCCCCGGAGGGAGCCCGGAGGGCGACCGGAGGGGACGCCGCTGCGCCGAGCGGGGCGGCTCTACAGCCGGGGCAGCGCTGGAGCCGGGCGCGGCGTCGAGAGGTCGCGCTGCGGATGCTTCGCGGCGAGTCGGTGGAGGATTTGTCGCGGGAGCTCGCGGTGCCGGTGTACCGGCTCGAAGAGTGGCGCGAGGCGGCGCTGGCCGGGATCGACGGCGCGCTGCGGGAGCGGCGGCGATCGGCAACCGAGGAGCAGTTGGCGCAGGTGCACAAGCGGCTCGGCGAGGCGCTGATGGACAACGAGCTGCTGCGCGAGCGCTGCCGGAGGTTGGGCATCCCTTTTCCCGAGAGGAGGTCGAGGCGATGAGCGTCGCGACCTCGCCCGCGACGGGGCGACCGTACGGGTTGCGGCGTGTCTGCGCCTGCTGGGGCGTTCCGCGCTCGACCTTCTACGCGCACGATCCCGCCGCGCCCACGGCGACGTCGGCGGGCAAGCGCGGACCACGGACGCGACTGACCGACGAGCAGTTGCTGGTCCACATCCGGGAGGACCTGGCTGCGTCGCTGTTCCAGGGCGAAGGGCATCGCAAGGTGTGGGCCCGGCTGCGCGTCCAGCGGGACATCCGCGTGTCGCTCAAGCGGGTCCTGCGGATCATGCGCGAGAACCACCTGCTCTCCCCGAACCGGGTTCCCCAGGGCGAGCCGGAGACGCACGACGGTCGCATCACGACCGACGCGCCGAACGTGATGTGGGGCATCGACGGCGCGCGCATCCTCACGCTCGACGACGGCTGGGTCTGGGCCTTCCCGGTCGTGGACCACTGGAACGCCCAGTGCATGGGCTGGCAGGTCTGCAAGCCCGGCTCCGCCTTCGAGGCGGCCCAGGCGCTCGGCATGGCGCTCTCGGCCGAGTACGGCTCGGTCGGGCGCGACGCGGCGCGTGGCGTGCTGCTGCGCATGGACCACGGCTGCCAGTTCACCTCCGACCACTTCCAGCAGCAGATCCGTTTCTGGGGCATCGGCGCCTCCTTCGCCTTCGTGGCTCAACCGGAAACCAACGGCGTCGCCGAGCGCTTCATCCGCACGCTCAAGGAGCAGGCCATCTACGGCCGCCAGTTCCGCAACATCGAGGAGGTGCGCGTCGCGATTCGAACCTTCGTCACCCACTACAACGCCTCCTGGCTTGTGGAGAAGCGGGGCTACCTCAGCCCCGCTCAAGCCCGCGCCCAGTGGCGCCTCGTGGAGGCCGCGTAGTGCATGCTTGTGTCCAGGAAACCGGGCGCGCTACAATCGCTACTCGCTCTTCGCGGGACGCGACTCGTCGTTTGTCGATTCCCCTGACCCCTTGTCCCTGACCCCTCTCCCCTTCCCCCTCTTCCCCCTGGTCCCTGATCCCCTTCCCCCGACCCCTCTCCGCTCCAGGTCGTGCAGGAATTTCTCCAGGCGCAGGCAGATCAGGTCGGGGTGCTCGATCGGCGCGGTGTGGGTGCCCAGGGGAAGGACCTGCATCTCGGAGCCGGGGATCTGGTTGTGCATCCGCTTCTGCACGACGATCGGCGTCAGCTTGTCCTTGTCGCCGGCGAAGATCAGCGTCGGCACGCGGATGTCCTTGAGGTACGGCTTGGCCGAGTGGTCGTTGGCGTAACGCAACATGGTGAGGAAGAGCCCGATGTCCATCTCCGCGACGTGCTCCAGGTACGGCATGAAGTCGTCGTACTTGACCAGCGCGTGGTTGATCTCGAAGAGCACGGAGACCCAGAACGCCCACTTGGTCGGCACGAAGCGCTTCCACATCTGCCAGAACAGCTGTTGGTGGTTCTCGTAGGCGCGGTTCAGCACGGGCAGGAAGCGCTCCAGGATGTCGCTGTTGTAGCTCGAGCGCAGCGGGTGCTCGTAGCAGCCGCAGATCGGGACGAGCCCGGCGACGCGCTCGGGATGGCGATGCGCGAACTCCAGGATCACCTGCGTGCCCATGCTGTGGCCGAGCAGCACGGCGCGGTCGAGCTTCAGCTCGTCGAGCAGCCGGTGGAGGTCGTCGGCCAGGTCGGCGATCTGCAGGTGGGTGAAGTCGGCGGGGGCGTCCGACTTGCCGTGTCCGCGGTAGTTCCAGCGCACGATGCGGTAGTCGGACGCGAACCACTGGAAGACGTATTTCCAGGCGTACTGGTCGCAGGCAATGCCGTCGCAGCAGACCAGCGGCAGGCCCTTGCCGGCCCAGTTGTAGTAGATGCGCGTCCCGTCGAACGAGTGGAAGAACCCTTCGTTGAGCTTCGCCGGCATGGTCCTGCATCGAAACGCCTGCGCCCCGTGCTGTCAAGGCGGCGCCCCCCTCGATGCCAGTTGCCAGTTGCCAGTTGCTTCTTGCTAGTTGCCGGTCGCTAGTTGCTAATTGCCCAATGGGCGGCATCGTCGGGGAGATCGAATTCGAGTTCGCGCCGGACGGGGCGGGTGCCGGGAAGTTCGTGCCGACGGGCAAGGTCGTCGGGCAGATCGTGGCCTTCGTGGTGAAGGGCGAGCTGCCGGCGGCGGCGCGGCTGTACCAGGGGTGCGCGGCGGAC
>SCVR01000306.1 GCA_004296805.1 Dehalococcoidia bacterium | reverse complement strand
AACTGCCGCGGCCGGCCGATGTTCATGAACTGCGCCGCCCACATCTGGTGCTGGCCGACACCCGTGGTGAACACGGCCTCACGTCCGGCGAACTCCGCGATCTTCGACACCACGTACTGCGTCGTCAGTTCGCTGCCCGGCGGCACCGACATCGAGGCGCGGTGTCCATCGCGGATCTCGTTGATCCAGCGTAGCCACTGGACGTGCGACTTCTTATCGATCGCGTTCGTCAGTTGCTTCAGCACGTGCTTCACGTCGCCGATGACCGGGACGGCCGTCGGCAGGTTCTTCCCGTGCTCCGCGGGGTCGATATCCACGTGGATGATCTGCGCCGTCGGGTTCATGTCCTGGAACCGGCCCAGGGCGCGGTCGTCCATGCGCATGCCGAGGCCGATGATCACGTCGGCGTTGCTCGCGGCGTGGTTCGCCCAGTAGGAGCCGTGCATCCCCATCATCCCGTAGGACAGGACGTGCTCTGGCGGGATGGAGCCGAGGCCCAACAGGGTGTTCAGGATCGGGATGCCACCGCGCTCCGCAAACGTGCGCAGTTCCTCGGTCGCGTCGCCCAGCAGGATGCCGTGGCCCGCGAAGATGATCGGACGCTCCGCGGCGTTGATGATCGCCGCTGCTCGCTGCACGTCCGGGATCGATGCCTCACCCGGGATCGAGTACCCCCGGATCGAGACCTTCTCCGGCCACACGAACTCTGCCTCCTCCAGGAAGACGTCCTTCGGGATGTCGATGTGCACAGAGCCCTTGCGCCCCGTCATCGCGAGGTACGCCGCTTCCGCGAACGCGGGGGCGAGGTCCTCAGCACGCATGACCAGGTAGTTGTGCTTCACGATCGGCATCGTGATGCCGGTGATGTCCGCCTCCTGGAAGCCGTCACGCCCGAGCAGGTTGCGGGCGACGTTCCCGGTGATGAACAGCGTCGGCACGCTGTCCATGTGCGCGTTCGTGATCGCCGTGACGAGGTTCGTCGCGCCGGGCCCGGAGGTCGCCAGCGCCACGCCGAGGCGGCCCGAGGCGCGGGCGTAGCCGTCCGCGGCATGGCCGGCGCCCTGCTCGTGCCGGACGAGGATGTGGCGCACCTTCGGGTGGGCGGGGAAGCGGTCGTACAGCGGCAGGACGACGCCGCCGGGGTAGCCGAAGACGGTGTCCACGCCCAGCCGTTCGAGGCAGGTCAGGACGATGTCGGCGCCGGTCATCTTGGTCATCGGAGGGTCCTTCGTTGGACTGGTGGCTGGGGTGTGCGGTCAGGCCGCGAGTATTCGTCTCGGGATACAAGAAACCGCTCGGCACGCGAGCGGCACAGGCGACGTCTGCGAGAGCAGGCGCCGCCTAGGTAAGTACGAGTACGAGGAGGAGACCGCCGAGGGTGGCAGCCTGCGCAGGGTCGGCGATGGGGGAAGTCAGATTCGCCATAACGTCTTCAGTGTGTCTGAACCCCGGCCCGCCGTCAACTCAGGGAATGCCCTGACGTGCTTCCCTCGGCGGCACGTTCGCAGATTCCGACACGAGTCGGCCTCGAATGGGCTACTTCAACGGGGAGAAGTCCGTTGGGTTCATGATCCGGTTCTCGATGTGGTGGACCAGCGGGCCATCCTTCTCGGACTCCGAGCGCGCCTTCACCCACGCCGGGTCGGCCTGGAACGCGGCCCACGCCGCCTGACGCTGTCCGAGGTCCGAGTAGCCCAGCATGTACCAGAGTTCGTCGCTGCGGCCGCCGATGGCGTTCGTCCAGTAGCCGACGTTCTTGATGCCGTGCTTCTCGAACAGCGCCGTGGTGTGGTCGCGGAAGCGCGCCTGCAGCGCGGCCATCTTCCCCGGGTGCGCGGTGTAGATGCGCAGTTCGTAGATCATCGATGTCCCCCGCCGGTTCTCTGTCCGTGTTCCCGCGCACGGTAGCGGACGCGAGCGAAGTTCGAGGTCAGGGCTTCCAGATCGTCGTATCGGGATGGGCGCCTGCCCAGGAGAACCACCACACTGGCGTCGAGGGGAGCGCAGGCCTCGTGCGGCCGTTCCGCGCGTTCAGCAGCCGCTCGTCGTCGACAAACCAGCGGCCGCCGTCGCGGTCGGAAACCTCGAGGTTGGCGCCGGTGCCGCTCACCTTGTCGAAGCGAGTGCCCTGCGCGTCGTACACCTGCACCCCCTTGCCCGTGCCGGCCGAGATCAGTACCACCGTCATCCCGGCGACCGTCTCCTGCACCATCCGTGCCTGCTCGATCGCTTCGATGGGATAGGCGCGCCACACGCCGCCGAGGTTCACCCCCACGACGCGCACCTTCGCCGCGAGGCGCGGGTCGAGGCCGGCGATTGGGAACTGCGGGCGCTCCAGACCGCCCTCGCCACGCATCGCCGCGCCCTCGGCGTAGTCGCGGACGAAGCCGGTATCGAGGGCAAGCACCACGCCGGTGCCGTAGCGGTCCTTCCACTCGCCCCAGGACGTGCGGGCGAGCGGGATCGGCGTCAATGAGACGTTCTTCGCGGCGAGTGAACCCGCGACGACGCGGCCGCTCACGGGATCCCACAGGCTCATCGTCTCGGCGTCGAAGAGGAGGCGTCGTGACCCGGTGACGAGGTTCGCGACGCCGAAGGTGTATGACCGACCGTCCGAGGCTGCGCGGCGGTAGGCGGCGGCGCCACCGCAGGGCAGGCAGTGGAACACCACGATGTCTGTACCTCCGGCGCGATCCTGCGCGACTCCGTGCCACGCGAGGATGCGCTCGGGGTACGCGCGGGAGTCGCCGTTCAGCCGCAGGCCGAACACTACATCCGAAGCAGCGAGGTACCGCTCGTCCGCTGCGCGGATCGTCTTCGCGCTTGTGATCGTGGGGCTGCGCGTATCGCCGTACGCCCATACAAGCCGTTCCGGCCGCACCCCGCCGCCGTCCTTCGGGACCAGGTCGAGGTAGCGTGCGTCGACCAGGCTCAGCAGGCGCCCCTTCCACTCACCGTATCCGTCCGGCAGTGGCGGCGGGTCGCGCTCGATCGCGGCGTACCACTCGGCCGCCGTCGCGTAGCGCTGCCCGCTCACGCGTTCGAGGGCCTCGCGCACGGCGCGCTCCCAGCCGAGATCGAGCCAGAGCATGTCCACCAGCGGCGCGATGAACCGCCGGTCCCCGGAGGTGGCGATCCGTTCGAGTGCCCGCTGACTCGCCTCGCCGGGCGGGAGGCAGTCGCGCGCCTTCCCAGGGTCGTCGTACCAGCAGATCACTTCGCGCAGCGCGTCCCGCACGTGACCGGCAGGGAGCGCGGGCGCTGTCGATACGGCGACTGGTGTCGAGGTCACGCCGGGACGGAACACGGGCTCGGGCGTCGGTGTCGCGCTCCGGTCAGTGCGCGCCGCACAGCCGAGGACGAACGCCGATGCCAACGCGCACACCGAGATCAGCGTGCGCCCGGGTACCCTCGATCGACGGAACGGGAGGCCTCGATGCTGGAAACGCCCGATGAACTGACCGCGCTGCAAGCGCTGCTCGACCGGAGTCACCGGGGCGGTGGTGCGCACCTCGGCAGCATCGTGACCGACGAGCGGCGACTGGGCGCGACGCAGATTGCCAACTATCTGCAGGGCGTGAAGCATGTCGCGTTCGCGACGGTGAACCGTCGAGGCGAGCCGATGGTCGCGCCGCTGGATGGCTGGTTCATCCACGGCCAATGGGTGGTCGGCACTGCCGCCAACGCGGTCC
>SCVR01000305.1 GCA_004296805.1 Dehalococcoidia bacterium | reverse complement strand
GGTGTGGGTGCCCCACACGAAGCGACGCACCCTGACGGGTGCGTCGAAGACGCTCGGCAAAACCGAACGTGATGGGCTGGATCGGAAAGGGTCGACGCATGGCCAAACTGCCTCGGCCGGGCAGCGCGCCCGACCGTGCTCCAGAGCTGCCCTACCGGCGCAACCCGAGCGACTGGATGAGTTTGTGGTAGCGGTCGACATCCACCTTGCTGAGGTAGCGCAGCTGGCGACGGCGCTGGCCGACCAGCTTCAGCAACCCACGGCGGGTGGCGAAGTCGTGCTTGTTCTCGCGCAGGTGCTGCGTGAGGCGGGTGATCCGGTCCGTGAGCAGGGCGACCTGGACTTCCGGGGAGCCGGTGTCCGTGCCGTGCGTGCGGTACTCGGTGATGATCTCGGTCTTGCGTTCAAGGGTCTGCATGCGGCGTTCTGATCCCGTGTCTGACTCTGCGTCTCGTCGTCTCTACACTCGCGGCGTACCCGGCAGCCGAGCCGGGCGTCCCGGTGGGACAGCGGAGAGGTCGCACACGCTCGAGGTGAGCCGGGGCAGCCTTGCCGGTCAGTCCTGGGGAACCGCCGTCCGGGATCCTGCGAGGTGGCTCGCGGGCACCCGATACGGTCATCACGCTAACACAGCCCGCGCGCTAGACGCCACGCTCAGCCGACACTGCACCCGAGGAGCCCTGAGGAACCGCCGTGCCCCCCTCCAGATTCGTCACCGTGGTCGTAGACGCTGCCGCCAGCCTCCCTCATGGGCTGACGGAGGGCCTTCCGCTGCTCCTGGCCCCCGCGGAGCCGATCCGCCTTGTCACCTACGAGAGTGTCTCCAGCCTCTCTCTGGACGCCCGGCCCGCGGAGGCAGCGGCGGCGATCGAAGCCTGCCGTGCGGCGGCGGCGGCCGGGGACGTCCTCTTTGTCTCGGTGGACGACGGCCACGGCGGGGCCTCGGACGCCCCCCACCTTGCACGAGCCGCAGTCGAGGCGGAGGGACGACAGTTCGCCCACCTCCCCACGGATGCCACCCTGCTTCAGGCCGGCTGGCCAGCCGTCATCGCGGCGGAGGCTGCCGCGCGCGGCGCGAATCTCGAAGCGGCGCTCGAGGCCGGACGAAGCGCTGTGGGCGCAGTCGGGATGTACGGCGTCATCGACCACCCCGAGCTCGCGAACCCCACCTCGACGAACAACCTCGGGGCGCCGGTGCGAGGGGTCGCGCGCTGGGATGGACCACGGCTCATCGCGGTCTCGCGGCCGCAGCGTGACGCCGCGCTCGGGATGTTGCGCGACCTCTTTACGTCGAACGTGACACGCGAGGCCGCCGAGGGGCGTGGGGCGCTGAGGGTCGCGATCGTCCACGCGGCGGCCGCTTCAGCGGCAGAAGCCCTCGCGGTCTGGTCGGAGCGCCGGCTGCGGGCCACCGAGGTCACAGTGGACGCAGTGACCAGGCACGCGGCATCCCACCTCGGGCCGGGGTTCGTAGCGGTGTCGTGGGTCTGGGATTCCAGCCGCCCGGCTGGCTAGCGTGCGACGTCGCGCGTCCGCTGTTCGAGGTGAGACGCGCGCCCGAGGAACCAGTCTCGCAACCTCGGGTATCCGCCACGCTGGAGCCACAGCGCCACACCGAGTCCGCCAAGTGACACGATCGCGCCGATCACGGCGTCAAAGATGAAGTGGTTGGCCGACCCCACCACCGCCACCATCTGCGAGACGAGCACGAGGCAGATCGCCGTCCGGGCCCACTTCGCGCGGGTCGCGTCGAAGACCACCATCGCGACGATCAAGGCCCACCCCACATGCAGCGAAGGCACCGCGGCAAACGGGTTCACGAACGGACGCATCGACTGAGCCTGGTACGACAGGTTGTCGAACTCCGCCAGCGTGTCCACGAAACCCCACTCAGGCAGGTATCGAGGTGGCGCGACGGGGAAGGTCCAGTACATGACCAGTGCGAATGCGCCTGAGATCAGCAGTGCATCCCGCAGCACGGTGTAGTGCCGGCGGCCCCGGACGAAGAAGACCACCGCGATGCCCACGATCAGCGGGAAGTCCAGCCAGAAGTAGACGAAGTTCACGAAGCGCACGCGCCAGGCCGACTCCAGCACCCACTGGTTCACTGCGGGCTCGATGAAGACCCCCAGTGCCTGCTGGGCCTCGATGATCCACCGTGCGTGGTCGAGCGCCCGGCCTGCATCGTCCACCACGCCACCGCGCACGACGAAGTAGCAGAGGAACCCGAAGGCGGCGAGGCCAAACTCCATCAAGTCGAACCAGGCGAGACCGGTCCGTTCGGGCGCCGTGACCCGGTGCAGGTAGCGGTAGAACTTCAGACGCATCGGCCACCCTCGCCGGCGCGTGCGGCGCCCGGGCACAAATGGTACGCCGGGGGCTGCCTGTCGCAGCAGTTCCCGAACCTGACGCTTCGGTGCGATATCCTCGCGCCCGCAGGAGAGGCGGCAGCATGTCAGTCACAGTGGCCGGGGACACACTCAGCGAGGTCGCAGCGGACTTCCACGTGGTAATGCTGCCACCCGGGAGCGCACGCCTCACCGGCGATGCAGCCGCGGCCGACCGCGCCACCGGCGGCGCCGTCACCAGGATGCGCGCGAACGGCCTCTTCGCCGGGCGCGCGGCTGAGGTGGCCCTGCTGCCGACGACCGCACGATCGAAGGCGAAGCGCATCGTCCTCTTCGGCATCGGCGAGGCTGAGAAGCGCACGCTGGACATGTTCCGCACCCAGATGGGGAACCTCTCGCGCCGCCTCCGCGACGCGGGCAGCGGCACCGTCGCCATTTCGCTCGAGGGCCTCGACAACCTCGACCCGGAGCGGGCCGGCGAGGCGGTCGCCGAGGGCTTCATCCTCGGCCTCTATCGCTTCGACAAGCACCACACGCGGGCAGCGGACCGTCCCACGAACTCGATTGGCGACGTCACGATCGCCGCAGGCACGCCGCGCAAGGCGGCTGCGATCCGTCGGGGTGCCGAGCGTGGCTCGATCATGGCGGAGGCACAGAACTTCGCGCGTGACCTTGGCAATGAGCCGGCGAACCTGATGACTCCCACGATCATGGCCGCCCGCGCACAGCAGCTTGCAGCCGAGGTGGGCCTTGAGTGCACGATCATCGAGCGTGCGGAGGCCGAGCGGCTGAAGATGGGCTCGTACCTGTCCGTCTCCAACGGCTCCGTCCAGCCGCCGAAGTTCATCGTCCTCAACTATCGAGGTGCGGGTCCGCGCGGCCGCACCATCGCGCTGGTGGGTAAGGGCATCACCTTCGACACCGGCGGCATCTCCCTCAAGCCGCCCGCGGACATGGACGCGATGAAGGGCGACATGAGCGGCGCCGCCGTCGTCATCGGTGCCATCGGTGCCATCGCGCGCCTGAAGTTGCCCGTCAACGTGATGGTGGTCGCACCGTGTACGGAGAACATGCCGTCCGGCTCGGCGACCAAGCCCGGCGACGTGGTCTATGCCATGGACGGTCAGTCGATCGAGGTGATCAATACGGACGCCGAGGGGCGCCTCGTCCTGGCCGACGGCATTGCCTACGCCCGAGCCAATGGCGCCACCACAGTGGTCGACGTCGCCACGCTGACCGGCGCCGTGCGGGTCGCCCTCGGCACCACGCGCTTCGGCATCTTCTGCAACAACGACCGCCTGATGGCGGAGATGGAGCGCGCCGGCGACGCCGCCGGCGAGAAGATGTGGCGGCTCCCCCTGGACGACGAGTACGGCGAGCTGATCAAGTCACCGGTCGCGGATATGAAGAACACCGGCGGCGCGCCCGCAGGGTCGATCACGGCAGCGAAGTTCATCCAGAACTTCGCTGGCGACACACCGTGGGCCCACCTCGACATTGCCGCCATCGACATGACCAACGCCGACGCCGGCGTGAATGTGAAGGGCAACACCGGTCGCCCGCTGCGCACACTGGTCCACTTCGTCGCCGGCCGAGCCACGAAGTAGACACACAGCGTCGCCGGCCGAGCGAAGTAGTGGAGCAGCCTCGATGGCGGACAGCGGCTTCTTCGGCATCGCCGGGCTGATGGTGAACACCACGGCGGAGCGTTGGCCGGCCATGCGGACGTTCTACGTTGATGTGCTCGGCCTCACGCCGAGGACTGACCGCGACGGCTTCGTGTCCTTCCAGTGGGGTGACCCGCCGCACGACACTCGACTCACGGTGACCGTCCACAGTGAGGTGCACGGCGCGACCGCCGAGCCTGCGCGGTACCTCCTGAATCTCGGCGTCGACCAGATCGAACCGGTGGCGGCGCGGATTGCCGCCGCCGGGGGGACCTTCGTCCGCGAACCTTCGAGAGAGCCGTGGGGCGGATACATCGCCACACTCGTCGACCCGGACGGAAATTACGTCCAGTTGATGCAACCCGGCCCGCCAGGTGTCAGAGTGCACCGAGGATGAGAATCGGCCTCGACTTCGACGACACGCTCGCGGACTTCAGCGAGATGCTCGTGCGGCTCACGCACGAGCGCTTCGGCATCGACCTGCTCGAACTCCACCGCCAGGGCAAGCCCGGCAAGCCCGAGGTCGGCGCGGAGCGATGGGACGTCATGCTGAAGGAGATGCTGGAGACCGACCTCACGGTCGAGATGGCACCCAAGCACGAGGCCGTGGAGATTGCCCAGCGCCTCGCAGCCCGCCACGAACTGGTGATCCTCACGGCGCGCTACGACCGGGAGATGCCGTCCGCCCTCAAGTGGCTGGAGCGTTACGAGATCCCGACCGCCCACGTGATCTGGACGGACCGCGGCCCGAAGGCCGGTCCCGCGCGTGAACACGGCCTGACCGTGCTCTTCGACGACACCGCGAAGAACTTCGATGACTTCGTGGAACATCCAACGGTCCCGGCGCTGTTCGTCGGTGCAACGGTGAGCCCTCGGGCGCAGCAGCCCGGCGAGCATGTGCGCCACCATCTCAGCCACTGGCGAGAGTTCGAGGCCCTCGTCGAACGCCTCGAGTCCGAGGGCGTATAGCCCGGCCCGTTACTTCTTCGGCGACAACAGCGGCAGCACGCGATCAAGGATCGCGTGACCGACGTCGTACTTCGGCATGAGCGGGAGATCCGCGCGGCCACCCTCGTCGTCGAGGATCGTCACGCGGTTGTTGTCCACGCCGAATCCGGCGTCGGTCGCGCTCACGTCGTTCGCCACGACGAACCGCGCGCCCTTCTTCGTCAGTTTCGCCTTCGCATTGGCGATCAGGTCCTGCGTCTCGGCAGCGAACGAGATCTTCGTGAGGCGGCCACGCTTCGTCTCGATCGGCGTGGTGGCGATGATGTCCGGGTTCTCGAGCAGGTCGATGCTCATGTCGCCGGTCTTGTCGCGCTTGATCTTCTGGTCGGCGGCATCGGCCGGGCGGTAGTCCGCCACCGCACCCGCCATGATCAGTGCATCTGCATCAGCACACTCGCGGTGCACCGCTTCCATCATCTGCAACGCGGACTCGACCGCGACGACGCGCACACCTGCCGGCACCGGCAAGGAAACGGTCGAGACGATGACGGCCTCCGCGCCGCGGTCACGGGCTGCCTCGGCCACCGCGTAGCCCATCTTCCCGCTGCTGCGGTTCCCCACGTACCGCACCGGGTCGATCGCCTCGCGTGTCCCGCCGGCGCTCACCACGATGCGACGGCCCACGAGGTCGCCGTGCTCGCGTCCGAGGCGCCAGCGCAATTCCTCGACGAGCCGCTCCGGCTCCATCAGCCGTCCGAGGCCCATCCGGCCCGAGGCAAGCCGCCCCTGCATCGGGCCGAGGAACTGCACTCCACGCGCCTTCAAGATCTCGACGTTCGCCTGGGTCGCGGGGTTCTCCCACATCTGGCCGTCCATCGCGGGCGCGACCAGAAGCGGCGCGGTCGTTGCCAGCGCGGTGAGCGACACCTGGTCGTCGGCCAATCCGTTCGCCAGTCGCGCGAGCGTCGAGGCCGTCGCCGGCGCGATCAACATCGCGTCCGCCCGGCGGGCGAGTTCCACGTGCGCTTCGCCGACGTCGGCGTAGGGCTCCCACATGCTCAGGTACGGCTCGCGTGCGGTGAGCGAACGGAAGGTGAGCGGCCGCACGAACTGTGCAGCATGCTCAGTCATTGCGACATCGACGATCGCTCCAGCCTGCACCAGGCGGCTGGTGACCTCGATGGCCTTGTAGCAGGAGATCGACCCGGTCACGCCGAGGACGATGTGGCGCCCGCGCAGCGGATCGCCCGGGCGGCCGGGGAGGGCGGGAGGCTCAGCGTTCACGGTTGGCCTCGAATACGAGACGGAGCCCCGTCAGGTTCAGGTCAGGTTCGAGTGCGTCGAAGCACCCGGCCTCCTCGGCGATCATGTGGGCGTACCCGCCCGTCCCGATCACCACGGCTTCCTCGCCGACCTCTTCCTTGAAGCGGCGCACCATGCCGCGCACCAGCTCCACGTAGCCGAAGAAGATGCCGCTCTGCATCGAATGGATCGTGTTCCGGCCCACCGGCCCGTCCGGGCGTTCGATCTTCACCCGGTGCAGCATCGCAGCGCGGCTGAAGAGCGCTTCGGAGGCCAGCCCGATTCCCGGTGCGATCGCTCCACCGAGGTAATCGCCGTTCCTCGACACCGCGTCGAACACCGCTGCCGTGCCCAGGTCCACGATCACCAGGGGCGGGTCGTACTTGTCGAGCGCAGCCACAGCGTGCAGGATGCGGTCCGGCCCCACCTCACGAGGGTTGTCGTACAGCACGCGGATACCGGTGCGCACTCCGGGCCCCACGACAATCGGCTCCACACCGAATTGCTCACGACAGACCTGCTGGAACGTCCCCACCAATGGCGGGACCGTGCTCGACATGATCGCGGCCTCGACCTCGTCGGGCTCGATGCCGCGCGAGCGCAGCAAGTTCGTGAACAAGACGGCGTACTCGTCGGGGAAGTTCTCCCGGTCGGTGGCCACACGGAACGTCGCAGCGATCTCGTCACCGTCGAAGACGCCGACGGCGATACTGGTGTTGCCGATGTCGATCGCAAGGAGCAGCCCGCCTGCTTCGGGCGCGTCAGAGTCGGTCATACATCCTCCCGCACGCGATACGCCGCCAGTCACGGTCAGCGTTCACGGGATCCTCAGGGTGGCGGAGTATACGCGGCCTGCATCGGATGTGAAGGAGAGCCACCCAACGTCATGCGTCAAGCCCTCGGAACGGCCCTTGACGCACGTGATGGATCACGCAACTGGGACTTTGACAGGTGAAGTGTGTGTCACGATCGCGCGAAAAAGGTCGTCACTCTACGTAATCGCCTTGATCGCGCATGAGTCGCGGTGCTACGTTCCCCCGCGGTCGACGCCTGTTGCTTGTGCGGCAAGCAAACACGGCAGCGGCGGCCACGTTGGATCAGTCATCCGGGTTTCGAACCCCGATTTCCCTGGCGGCAGTACACCGGTCTCGACCGGGCGCGGCGGACGCATCCCCATACTGGTGGCGTGTCTGACAAGCGTCCGGTTGAGTATGTCTGTCGACATGGACACGGGTGTGCGGCCAGGATGATCGCGGGAGGGGGCGGCACGCGTGCACGACGATCCCGCCACTGTTTGGCAGTCCGCGCTCAAGGTCCTCTCCACCGAAGTCTCTCGCGCGAACTACGACACGTGGCTCGAAGGGACGATCGGCACCCGCTTCGATGGTGAGACGCTCACGATCGGTACGCGTTCCGAGTTCGTGACCGAGTGGCTGCACAAGCGCCTGCGCCCCACGATCCTCCGGACGCTCGCCGAACTCGCCGGTCATCCCGTCGCGATCGACTTCGAGCCGCTACGCACGCAGGACGATGCCGTCAACGCGCTGCAGACCGCTGCCACCGCCGAGGTGCGTCAGGCCACGCCGCGTCCGCGCCTGCGCGAGCGCTACACCTTCGACAACTACATCGTCGGCCCCAGCAACCGCCTCGCGTTCGCCGCCGCCGAGGGTGTGGCGAAGGACCCGGGCCACCTCTACAACCCGTTGTTCATCTACGGCGCGGCCGGGCTGGGCAAGACCCACCTGCTGCACGCCGCCGGCCACATGTTCATCGAGCGCGGCTTCCAGGTGATGTACGTGAGCGCCGAGGCGTTCACGAACCAGCTCATCACCGCGATCCAGAAGCGCGCCATGGACGACTTCCGTGCCCGCTACCGATCCGCAGACGCGCTCCTCGTGGACGACATCCAGTTCATCGCCGGCAAAGAGCAGACGCAGGACGAGTTCTTCTACACGTTCAATGAGCTCTACGAGGCCGGTCGCCAGATCATCATCACCTCGGACAAGAGCCCGGCCCACATCTCCGGGCTTGAAGAGCGGCTCCGCACGCGGTTCGAGTGGGGGATGATCGCCGACCTCCAGGCACCCGACATGGAGACGCGCATCGCGATCCTCCGTCACAAGGCGCAGGAGCAGGGCATCCGGGTGCGCGACGATGTGCTACAGGTGATCGCCGCCCGCTACAAGAACAACATCCGGGAACTCGAGGGCTCCCTCACCCGTGTCGTCGCGTACTCGCGCCTGACCGGTGAACCGCTGTCGCCGGAACTCGTCCACTCCGCCCTCGCCAGCCTGGAGCCAAACGAGCCACGCCTTCCGCCGACGCCCGACCTCATCATCGATGTGGTGTGCCGCTACTTCGACATCGACCGCACGGGGCTGCTTTCGGAGAGCCGCGAGAAACGTGTCGCCTATCCGCGCCAGATCGCGATGTACCTCATGCGGGAACTTGCGCACCGCTCGCTCGTCGAGATCGGTCAGGCCCTCGGCGGCCGCGACCATTCCACGGTCCACCATGGGTGGCGCAAAATGGAGAAGTCACTCTCCGTCGACCCGGAGACGAAGCGCGATATGGCCTCGCTCCGCGAGATGATCGAGCAGTCACGCCGCATCGCCTGATCGCTTCATCCACTTCGGTCCCGGCCTCCTACTTACCCACAACCTGACCTGTTATCCCCACAATGGGCTGATAACTCGTACTCCGGCTGATCCGCTGCGCGTCTGATCGGTTTATCGCGCATGTTCTTGGACAACCGGGGGGTTCTTGTGGACAGTCCCCGGCGGTGGGCATAACTCGTCTGGACATGCGCTTCAGTGATCGAGGTGATCACCGTGATGTGGGAGGCTTACCCACGATGCGTCCGATAGTCCTGAGGACTCACCGCACACTCATCGCAGATTCGTTACAGATTCCGCGTCCACGGAATCCCCACTACGACGATGACGATCAGAGAGTGGCGCCCTGAGCACACAACCTCCACTCTATTTGGGAGAACCCATTCTTCGACCGGAAGTTCGTGTGCATTGATCGACGCAGCCGCCTTTGATGTTGCCGGGGGCCGAGGTGGTGATGGCGCCGTCTCGTTCCGCCGCGAGAAGTTCGTACCGCGAGGCGGACCCGACGGCGGCGACGGAGGCCGGGGTGGAGACGTTGTGCTCGTCGCCAGGTCGCGTCTGAGCACCCTCGAGGCATTCCGTGACGGTCGTGCGCGCGAGGCCCTCCCTGGGGGCAAGGGGGGCGGCAACCAGAAACGAGGGGCGTCCGCAGACGACCTCGTGCTGCAGGTGCCGGTCGGGACCGTCGTCTATGACGTGACGCAGCCGGACGAGCCGCTTGCCGACCTGACCGAGGACGGCGCAGAAGTCATCGTGGCGCGGGGCGGCCGAGGTGGCTGGGGCAACCTGCGCTTCACCACGCCGACCCGTCAGGCGCCGATGTTCGCCCAGAGCGGCGCAGAGCCGCAGCGACGTTCGCTCCGCCTTGAACTGAAGTTGCTTGCCGACGTCGGCCTCGTGGGCCTGCCGAACGCGGGCAAGTCGACGTTGCTCACCGCCTGGAGCGAGGCGCGGCCGAAGATCGGCGCCTACCCGTTCACCACACTTGAACCGGAACTGGGCGTCGTGAACCTCGGATACGACTCGTTCGTCGCCGCGGACATGCCGGGGCTCATTGAGGGTGCCAGCCGGGGTGTCGGGCTGGGCCACGAGTTCCTGCGTCACATCGAGCGGACGCGCGTGCTGGTACATGTCCTCGATATGACCAGCGATACGCCGCTGGAGGACTACGCGCTGATCAACCACGAACTGGCCGAGTTCGGCCACGGACTGGCCCAGAAGCCGCAGATCCTGGCGCTGAACAAGGTCGACGTCCCAGACGGCGAAGCGCAGATCGAGTTGCTGCGCGCTGACATCGAACGCCTCGGTGTGCGTTGGTTCGTGATCTCGGCGGCGACGCGGCAGGGCACGAGGGAACTCGCCCAGGCCACGCTCGAGATGCTGCGACGTGCCCAGGACGATGCGCGCAAGGTCGTGGCGGAGCGCGTCCCTGTGCTCACGCCGGAACCCACGCGGCGCAACCGCTTCGAGGTGGAAGTGGGGCGTGATGGTGTGGTCGAACTGGATGGGCCAACGCCGAACTGGCTGGCGCAGACGCTGAACCTCGAACAACTCGAGCCACGCCTCGAATTCCTCGCACGGCTGCGGCGTATGGGCGTCGAGCGTGTGCTGAAGCGTCACGGGGTGTCGCCGGGCGACATGATCCGAGTGGGCGGCGTGTTGGTGCGCTGGGAGTAGACGTGACATCCAGCGACAGCGCGCGGTTCGGGCTGCTGGGCGGGACCTTCGATCCGCCGCACGCCGCCCACCTCGCACTCGCCGAGGCAGCGCGTTTCACCCTTGAGCTCGACCGCGTCATCTTCGTGCCGGCCGGTGACCCGTGGCGGAAGGCTTCACGTGATGTCACGCCGGCTGCTGCGCGGCTGGAGATGACGCGCGCGCTGGTAGAAGGCGTCCCCTGGATCGAGGTCAGCACCGTCGAGATTGAGCGCGACGGGCCCTCGTACACCGCCGACACGATCGAGGTGCTGTCGCGGCGCGGCGGCGACTGGTGGGTCATCCTCGGTGCCGATGCCCTCGCGGACCTCGAGCACTGGCACGACCCGGCCCGGATCTTCGCCTATGCCCGCGTCGCGGTGGCTGCGCGCCCGGGCACACCGATCGAGGCGTCGCCAGCGCTGCGTGCCCTCGTCCCGAACGTGCTCGCGAGGATTGACCGCATTCGCATGCAGGCGGTCGACCTGTCATCGACGGACGTCAGGCGGCGGCTGCGTGCCGGTGAGGCGGTCGAAGACCGGGTGCCGGAGAGGGTGCGCGCCGTAATCGAGCGGCTGGGACTCTACCGCTAACCCGCTCTAACCCTCGTCGGGCCGCTTGCCGATGAGGATCGAGGCGCGCGGGATCGGCGGCAGCAGGAACGGCCGCAGGTCGGCGTCCCGCGTGAACGTGAAGCCGGACTCCTCGGCCAGCCGCCGCAACGTCTTCGTCGAGCGCAGCCGGGGCCGTCGCACGCCGGTCGCGAGGGTGCGCGCGTTCCACGCGTCGAGGGGGCGGTACCCCGTTGGCCCGAACTCCCAGACGAGCGCGAGCCCTCCCGGCTCCAGCACGCGGCGCACCTCGATGAACAACGCGCGCACGTCGTCGTCGTCCAGATGCTTCACGAGGTGCCCGCACAGCACGAGGTTGAACGTGTCATTCGCGAACGGCAGCGCGGTCGCGCTCCCCTGCACCAGCCCGGCGCCGCGCTGTGGGTTGTCCTCGTCGGCCGCTGCCTGTCTCAGGATCGCGCGCGAGGCGTCGAGGCCCACCGGCGCGCGGTCACACTCGAGCGTGTCGTCCAGCATCCGCATCACGGTCCCGCGCCCGACGCCGATGTCCAGCAGTCGCACCGTCTGGTCGAGTTTGAGGTTGGCCTTCAACCGATAGAGCGGCGCGTTCGCGAACCACTGCCCGAGCGGCCCCATCCACCATCGGATCCCGCGCGCCGATAGCGAGGCCGCCGAGAGCCAGCGCTCGTACTCAGCTGCGCGCTGCGCCTGCTCGCCAGGGCCGGAGTGGTCGTGCTCGTTCACGCGTCGATGGTGTCACGGGGCACGGACGCGGGCTAGCGCGGCTCCACCGTCCGCGAGGTACGGCGCGGCGCGTCGGGCTCCCGCAGGTCGAAGGTCATGCGGACGCGCGCGTTGCGAGCGGCCGCCCAGTCACACATCGCGGCGAGTTCGCGGAGGCGCGGAGCGAGGTGCTCGTAGCCGGCGATGAGCGGGGCGAGCGTCTCGTCCGGGCCCTCGATGTGGGCGGCGATCTCGCGGACGCAGGCGGCGAGGGCGATCGCGGGCTGCCAGGAGCGTTCGAGTTCGCGGCGGTCGAGTTCGGACTCGAAGTCGCGGTCGGCGTACTTCAGGATCGGTTTCAGGTCGACCTTGTGTTTCCGCTTCAAGTGCGTCGCGGCGTCGCCGAGTTCGTGCTGGCCGCCGAACTCCGCGGAGTAGGCCCACGAGGCGAAGAAGAGGATCGGCACGGGGTCGTCCGTGAACGGGAATGGGCAGACCTCGTCCGTCTCGAACTCGACGAAGAAGCGGTGGGGGACGCCGGGCGGGATCGTGGCGGTGGACATCGAGCGCTCCGGCGCCGCTAGACGTCGAGGGTGGCTTCGAGGGCGTGGGCGGTGATGAAGCGCTTGCGCGGGGCGACCTCGTCGCCCATGAGCATGATGAACAGTTCGTCGGCCGCGGCTGCATCCTGCACCTCGACGCGCAGCAGCGAGCGGTTCGCGGGGTTCATCGTGGTGTCCCACAACTGTTCGGCGTTCATCTCGCCGAGGCCCTTGTAGCGCTGGATGTTGACCCCGCGGTCGCTGTGGTCCTTGAAGTAGGCGTCCTTCGCGGCGTCGTCGAAGAGCCACGTCACCGATCGGCCTCGCGTCACCGAGTACAGAGGCGGCTGGGCGATGTAGAGGTAGCCGTCGTCGATGATCTGCGGCATGAAGCGGTAGAAGAACGTGAGCAGCAGCGTGCGGATGTGTGCGCCATCCACATCCGCGTCGGTCATGATGATGACCTTGTGGTAGCGCAGCTTCGCGGCGTTGAACTCCTCGCCGAAGCCGGTGCCCAGCGCGGTGATGATGTTCCGGATCTGCTCGTTCTCAAGCATCTTGTCGAGGCGGGCCTTCTCGACGTTCAGGATCTTGCCGCGCAGCGGCAGGATCGCCTGCGTGCGGCGGTCGCGGCCGCCCTTGGCGGAACCACCGGCCGAGTCGCCCTCGACGATGTAGAGCTCGCACTTCTGCGGGTCGCTCTCGGAGCAGTCGGCGAGTTTGCCCGGGAGGTTGGAGCCTTCGAGGACGCCCTTGCGCTGTACGAGGTCGCGCGCCTTGCGGGCGGCCTCGCGGGCGCGGGCGGCGGTCAGGCACTTCTCCAGGATGCGACGTGCCATCCCCGGGTTCTCTTCGAGTTCCTGCTGCAGGCGCGTGCCGACTGCGGACTCGACGAGTCCCTTGATCTCGGGGTTACCG
>SCVR01000304.1 GCA_004296805.1 Dehalococcoidia bacterium | reverse complement strand
GGGCGGTGGACGAAGTTGTGCTGGAACATCCCGTTTAACGGGCTGGCGGTGACGGCGGGCGGGATCACGACAGACCGCATCCTCGCGGACGCCGACCTGCGGGCAGCGGTGACGACGCTGATCCTCGAGGTGGCGGCGGCGGGGAACGCGGACCTCGCGGCGCGCGGATCAGCCGGGCACCTCGACGGTGTCACGATCGCGCGAAACATGGTGGCGGCGACGGACGCGATGGCGGCGTATCGGCCGAGCACGATGATCGATTTCGTCGAGGGTCTGCCGATGGAGGTGGACGCGATCTTCGAGGAGCCGCTGCGTCGTGCCTCGGCGCTGGGGGTGGTGACGCCGTTGCTGTCGCTGGTGACGGGGCAGATGCGAGCGCTGGATGCTCGGGGGCGGTGAGGGGCGATCCGGAGTAACTCATGCCAGACTTGTGGCTCGATCAACATCCTCTCGATAGCCCGCTCTGGAAGATACGTTGGGCAAAGAACCACGTTGAAGTGATCGACCGTGCCATCCGGCTGTGGCACGCACTGGATGAGAACAACGTCGCTGCCAATCTCAACGCGGATCAGACGCTCTGGGAATACCGAGTGGGTGCCGTTCGGCCTCCTCCCCTCGACATTTCTCTTGAAGCCGGGGGCTTTGCCTACCAACTCCGATCTGCGTTGGATCAAATCGTCTACGGGCTTTCGGTGTTCCCCAACGGCCTTTCGGACCGTGACCGGGAGTCTGCCGAAGGAAGCACCGCGTTCCCTATTCTCCGGGCGGCGAACGACGACGCGATCTGGGGACGACTGAGGTTTGTCCCCGAGGAGATCAGGGGGCGGGTCTGGGAAGCGATCAACCAAGTACAGCCATACCAGGCAGGGGATCTGTATCGGGACGAGTTGATGTTGCTGGATCGGATCAATATCCGGGACAAGCACCGGCTTCTTGAACCAGCCGGTGGCAATCTCGATATTCTGGATGTCCCCCTGAAGCCGGGCATGTGGATCGCTCACGGCCACCTGAAGAATGGCGATGTATTCTTCCGCGTACCCGCCGACCTCGATCCTGAAGTGGAACTCCACAACCATTTCTCCCGATCGATATCGCTCCGCATACCTGGGCCAGTTGGCGACATCCCTATCTGGAGATTGCGCGACATATATCGGAGAGTCGCGTTCGAGGTACTGCCCCTGTTCTATCCGCTCTGCAATCCGCTCCCGAAGGGGCAGCGGATTCCCGACTCCATCCCGGACTTCGTTATCTGAGGATCATCGTTCACCGCCAATGGCGCGGCGTGCGGAGTCGTCGCGAGATCACTCGGCGGAAGGGCTCGATTTGTTGGGCAGGTCTGCCCGTGTAGTGAGTCTGTAGTTCCCCCTTCCATCGGAGGAGGAACGGGCCAATCAAGGCTACGTGCACATCCGTTTGACGATGTCGTAGGTGAGTTCGCAGCCGCTGTTGAGGTGGTCGAGGGTGATGTGTTCGTCGTTGCCGTGGAAGCCGATGCGTTCGGGGTTGCTGAGGACGACGGGCATGAGGCCGTAGGCGTGGATGCCGCGGGCGCGGAGGAAGCGGTTGTCTGTGCCGCCGACGGTGATGCTGGGGACGACGACGGCGTCCGGGATGGCGTCGGTGAGTGCGGCCTCGATGGTGCGGAAGAAGTCGGTGTCCATGGAGGCGGCGCGCGGGGCCTCGGTGTCGAGGCCGTCGAGGAACTCGACGCGCACGTCCGGGTCGTCGATGCGTGCGATGACCTCGTCGCGCCAGGCGTCACGTGACTGGCCGGGGAGGAGGCGGCAGTCGAGGGTGGCGATGGCGCGGCCGGGGACGACGTTCGCCTTCACGCCGCTCTGCGCCATGGTGACGTTGAGGGTGTTGGTGAAGATCGCGGCGACGCCGCCTGAGACGCCCACGGCGTGAGCGAGACGTGCCTCGGTGGTGCCCCACCAAGCGAAGCCCTCGGCGATGAGCCGGTCGAGCCAGGCCTGCGTCTCGGGCGTCATGATCACGGGGCGTTCCCACGTGACGAGGCGGTCGATAGCCCTCGCGAGGCGCACGATCGGGTTGTGTCCCGGCGCCGAGGGGATGCCGCCGTGCCCGGGGATGCCGCGCGCGGTGATGCGCATCCAGCAGACCCACTTCTCGTTGACGGCGACCTGGAAGACGGGGCGCTCGCCGAACTCGAGCGAGCCGGAACCGCCCTCGTTGAGCGCGTACTCGATGCCCTCGAGGAGTTCAGGGTGCTGTTCGCAGAGCCAGCGCATGCCGTAGCGGCCGAGGGCTTCCTCGTCCGGCACGGCGCAGAAGACGATGTCGCGCTTCAACGGAAGTCCCTGGCGACGGGCGAGGAGCAACGCGATGAGTTGCATCACCGCGAAGCCCTTCATGTCGAGCGCGCCTCGTCCGTAGAGGCGGCCCTCCTGCTCGACGGGCTCGAAGGGGCGCGTCGACCAGTAGCGCGGCTCGGGCGGGACGACATCGAGGTGGTTGGCGAGCATGAGGCCGCGGCGCGAGCCGTCACCGGCGAGGCGCGCGTAGAGGATCTCGCGCTGCGGGGCGGTCTCGATGTAGCGCGTCTCGACGCCCTCGGACTCGAGGAACGCGCCGAGGTAGCGCGCCGCGGCGGCTTCGCGGCCGGGAGGATTCGATGTGTCGATGCTGAGGAAGCCGCGGAGGATGTCGAGTGCTTCACGATGGACGGCGGTCCAGTCGATGGAGTCAGCGGTGCGGGGTGTCTGCATACGCGACTCCGAAGCAGTTGGTGGGCGACGACCCAGTATCACCCGCCCCACAAGCCTGCCGCCATCCGCAAATGACGTATGCGAGCGCGTATGAAGCATGTTGTACACATGCGTGATGAACGGCATGTGACAGGCCTCCGCGGAGTTGGTGGCCCTTCGGAGTAGGATGCGGCGCCTGAGGAGAGAGCCGATGTCCGGAGAGCCCGCCGCCGCACGCGCCTCGTCTGCGCGACCGGGGATCTTGTCGTCCTTCTCGCTGTTCCGCGACGGCGGGTACCGCTCCTACTGGTTCGCGAACTTCGTGTACTTCCTCGTGTTCGGCGCGCAGCGCTTCGCGTTCGTGCTGCTGGTGCTGGAACTCTCGGAGCGCGC
>SCVR01000303.1 GCA_004296805.1 Dehalococcoidia bacterium | reverse complement strand
CCGTCGAGGGCCCGTGCTCCCGCCTCCGGACGGTCTCGCGGGAGGAGCGCCAGCGTGGCGAAGGCGGTGCCTCCGAGCATGATCGACATCGCCCCGAATGCGAAGTCCGTACCGAAAAGGTCGCGCAGGCCCCCGCCAAACAGCGGCCCCGTCCCGAACCCGGCGATCTGAGCCACGGAGAACCACCCCATGTAGCGGCCCTCGCCCCCGGGAGGCGCCATTCGCCCGATGTACGCCATGGCCATGGGGAACACCGCCGCGGCGCCCACCCCCGAGAGGATCCGGAACCCCACGACCGTCTGCCAGTTCGTCGCGAAGAGGTAACCGATGGCCCCCGCCGCATAGATGGCGAACCCCAACACGATGAACCGCTTCGCGCCGAACGAGTCACCCAGACGCCCGATGAATGGTGCGAATGCGAGCTGGGCGAGCGCCAGGCCCGAGAAGGACAGCGCGACGCCGACCGCCGGCCCGCCCAGGTCGTCCTGCACGTAGACAGGCAGCAGCGGCGACACCATCGAGATGCCCGCCATCGCGACAAACATCGCGACGAAGAGGACAACGAACGGGCGCGACAGCACGAAGGCTCCTCGCGAATGGACACGGCGGGTCGGGCGCGCGGAGATCGTACGCCACCCGTTCCGGAGGGTCTGCGGCCTGCCTCGACGTCGGTGGCATAATCCGTCGGCACCCGGGCAGGGCCCGGTAGGGACAGGGGGCCAACCATGGCCGAGATGACACCGGACGAAGTCAACGCGTACCTGGACAGCCGTGGCGGCTACGCCGTGCTCTCTACCATCGGCAAGGACGGTTACCCGCACGCCGTACCGCTCGGCTACTTCCGCTCAGGTCAGGAGATCGTCCTGCCGGTACGAGGCCAACGGAAGGTCAACATCCTCCGCAACCCGAAGGTCGCCGTCACCGTCGAGTCTGGCACCTCGATGAAGGACCTCAAGGGCGTCGTCATCCGCGGGGACGCCACCCTGGTCGACGACCCCGCCGCTGTCCTCGAACTCGTACGCGAGGGCGCACGTCGACGCGGGACCGCCGAGGACCAACTCCCGACGACTACGCGGACCGGTGCGGCATACGTCCGCGTCTCCATGAAGAAGGTCGCCTCCTGGGACAACACCAAGCCGTAGCGAGGTTGAGCGCCGCGGTTGCGGCAGAGAAGGAACTCCCATGGCCACGACCGATGTCGTCAACGACGTCACGACAGCACAGGGCGCCTGGTTGGGCGCGCTCGTCTCCGGGGACGCCGATGTCCTCGATCGCCTCACCACCCCCGACTTCACCTACGTCCACTCCAGCGCCACGCTGGATACGCGCGACTTCTTCCTGGACGCGTTCCGCTCAGGACGCCGCAAGTACACCCACTACTCCGTCGAGGGTGTCGAGGCACGCGCGTACCCCGGCGCTGTCGTCACCAGTGGGCTCGCCCACATCCGCCTCAACCCGCGTGGCGAGGAGATGAAGATCGAAACCCGCTTCATCAGCGTCTGGGTGCAGCAGGCCGGTGCATGGAAGATGGCCGCCTGGCACTCCACCAAGATTCCGGACGCATAGCGCGCGCGGGCAGCGATGCGTTCCCACTCACCCGGCATTAATCGCACACTCACGGTTGGTTGAGAGGACTCCCGATGGATCTCGGACTCAATGGCAAGATCGTCATCGTCACCGGCGGCAGCGACGGCATCGGTAAGGCCTCCGCGCTTGCCATGGCACGCGAGGGCGCACGTGTCGCCATTGTCGCCCGCACGCAGGACAAGCTTGATGCCGCGGCAGCCGAGATCCGCGCCGCGGGCGGTGACGTCATTGCCATCTCTTGCGACGTCATGGACGAGGCCAAGGTGAAGGCCGCCGTCGCCCAGGTCGTCGCGAAGTGGGGCGGGGTGGACATCCTCGTCAACAACGCGGGCACTTCGGCCGCCCGCAAGTTTGAAGATGTCACTGACGAAGTCTGGGAGACCGACCTCGGCATCAAGGTCTACGGCGCGGTCTACTGCTCCCGTGCCGCCATCCCCCACATGAAGGCCGCCGGAGGCGGCCGCATCATCAACATCACCACCGGCGGCGGCAAGGCCCCCGGCGCATCCTCGCTGCCCACGTCGATGGCACGCGCCGCCGGTATCGCCCTGACCAAGGCGATGTCCCGCGATTACGCCGGGGACAACATCCTGGTGAACACGGTCTGCATCGGCCTGATCAAGAGCGGCCAGCACGAGCGTCGCTACGAGGCGATGCAGGAGCGCGACCCCTCCCGCACCATCGACCAGTTCTACGCAGGCATGGGGGAGCGCGTCCCGCTCGGACGCGTCGGTGAGGCCGCCGAGGCCGGCGACGTCATCTGCTTCCTCGCGTCCGAGCGCGCCTCATACATCACCGGCACCGCTATCAACATCGACGGC
>SCVR01000437.1 GCA_004296805.1 Dehalococcoidia bacterium | reverse complement strand
CATCGAGCGCATCACGTTGTCGGCGATGCCGCTCGGGCTGCAATGCGCGCCGTGGAAGTGGAAGTTCGTGTTGTTGAACTGGTGCGGCAGCGCCATGTTCTGCGGCAGCGCATCGCGGTTGGGCGGGAAATCGTTCGACATTCTGATCTTGAGCGTCTCGCCGGGCTTCATGCGCAGCGTCGGGCCATGGCTCGTACCTTCATAACTCCTGAGGTAGAGCCGCTGCCCGCCGATTTCCTTGTAGGCATAGCGACAGGACAGCGTCGTATTGAGCACACCGTTGGCCGAGCGCCGCACCTCGGGCTCGGCCAGCGGCTGGTCCATCGCGGCGGCCGCGGCCTGGACGATCGGGCCGGGATCGAGGCCCATCTTCGAGTGATCGTGACCCTGATGCTGGGCGCTGGCGTGGCGGGGCAGGAGGAAATACGCGCCAAGGGCGGTGCCCCCGCTCAGCATGCGCCGGCGTGAAGTCCGCGTTTTCCCAAAGCGATTAGCGGCACCCTTGGTGTCGTCCATGCTTCCCTCAAGATTCGTGAAGTCCATCCTCGCACCACGACACTTCCCAAGGCCGCGGCGCTTCGATGTTGTTGCAGCATGCCTGCCTTCGATGTCGGGGGCCAGACATCCTGGAGCGGATTTCGGAGCCTCCCGCGAACAGGGCGACGGCCGGATAGAGGAACAGGATGAAGGGGCAGATGATGACGAGCACCTGCGCCGGGCTGGTCGTGGCAATGCCGGGCGCAGGTCTCCTGTTCATCTGCAGCTTGAAGTCCGGCCGGTCTAGGAGGCCCTTGCAGTGAAGCTCGGCAGGACGTGGGCAGTCACCGCCGGCGCCGGCCCGTCGTGGCGCTCGATTTCGACCAGGCAGGTCTGGGCGATGCAGCCTTGGCTGAGCTTCGAGGCGCCGATGTCGAGGGTGAGGGCGTTGGGATTGCCGTGCTTTTCCAGCGGCCGGTTGGAACCGGCATCGGCCGGATCGAACCAGGCGCCGGTCGAGAGCCGCACCACGCCCGGCCGGATGCGGTCGGAGAGGCGTGCCGCCGCGAGGCAGGCGCCGCGGTCGTTGAACACCCGCACCAGGTCGCCAGCGGCAATGCCGCGTGCGGTGGCGTCGTCCGGATGCAGCGTGATCGGCTGGCGACCCTTGATCTTGGTGGCGCGTGCGTGCGGGCTGTGGTCGAGCTGGCTGTGCAGCTTGTCGGCCGGCTGGTCCGACAGCATGTGCAGCGGATAGCGCCCGGCGGTCTTCGAGCCCAGCCATTCGATCGGCTCCAGCCACACCGCATGCGGCGGGCAGTCGTCGTAGCCGAATGAGGCGATCTTCTCCGAATAGATCTCGATCTTGCCTGACGGCGTCTTGAGCTTGTTGGCCTGGGGATCGGCGCGGAACGAGGCCAGCATG
>SCVR01000302.1 GCA_004296805.1 Dehalococcoidia bacterium | reverse complement strand
GCGGCGTAGCCCGGGACGGCCTGGAAGGCGAGGAGGCTGGCAACGAGAAGGATATGTCCGGAGCGCCGTGCGGCCATGTTGCGGCCGAAAAGATAGGTCAGCTCCGTGAGCGCCGTCATGTTGAGCTGGATCATGTCCACTGTGCGCTCGATCGGCGTTTCCAGAAAATCGCCGTGCAGGCCGTATCCGGCATTGTTCACCAGGACGTCGATCGTCAGCGATCTCGCATCGAGGCCGCTCTTCAGCCGCCCGGCGGCGCCGGGGGCGGCGAGGTCGATCGCCTCGACCAAGATGTCGACCCCGTATTTGCGCCGAAGTTCGACGGCAAGCTCTTCCATCGGCTCCCGCCGACGGGCCGCCAGGACGAGATTGACCTTTTGCGCCGCCAGCAGTTCGGCAAACTCAAGACCGAGGCCACTCGAAGCGCCCGTGATCAGGGCCCGCTTTCCAATGAAGCTTTTCATTTCTCCCTCCGCTGCCGCCGCGCGTCGGGATGCCGACGCGGTCCGTCCTTTCGGTGGGGCCATGTCGACGGTCCTGACTTCGGCCTGGACGAGTGATCCGCTACTCGGCCCATGCCGCGATCCGTTCCGCGATCGCCTCGGGGGCCTCGATGTGCAGGAAGTGACCGACGTCGGGGACGACTTCCAGCGCGTGCGGGGCGGCGAACCGATATCGGTCGTCGACCTGCTGGGTGAGGATGCAGCCGTCGTCGGCACCGTGAAGCTGCAGCAGGGGCACCGCGATCAGCTGAGACAGGCGGCGCGTCGCCCCAAGCATGCCGGGTCGCAGCATCGCCCGGTAGTACTTTAGAGGCGCGGGCATACTCGCCCGCAGGTGCTCGTGTAGCTCCGCCTGGAGAGCTGGATCGAGCGAGAGGCTAGGCGACCACTGACGCCAGAGGTGGTCGATGAGGGCGAGATCGCGGGCGGTGACCATCCAGCCGCTTCCCGGCAGTTGGAAGAGCCCCATGTACCAGCTCCGGCGTAGCTGAGCGGGGCGCGTCAGCCGGCTCAGGAACGTGAGTGGGTGGGGCACTGCGAGCGTGACCGCGCGTTCGATCCGCTCCGGCGCGGTGACGCAGGCATCGTATGTGATCAGGGCGCCCCAGTCGTGGCCAACCAGCTCCACGGCTCGCCCCGGAGACCAGCGGTCGATCAGCGCGAGCACGTCGCTGGTGAGGGCTGCGAAGTCGAACGGCCCCGCGGTCGGGGACGGCGCGTAACCGCGAAGCCAGGGTGCGACGACGTGACGTCCGCGGCGGCCGAGCTCGGCAAGGAAGGGCTTCGCGGTCGGCGGATGGTCCGGGAAGCCGTGCAAGACGATCGTCGGTTGACCATCGGGATCACCACCCTGCAGCGCGTGAAAGGTGCCGTGTGGCAGGTCGAAGGTGACGTGTTCGAACTCCATGTGTGTCAGCCTTCTCCAAGAGCGGTAGGACGAGAGATGCTGCTGCTGGCTTCGGTGTCTCTGGTTTTGGACATGTGCGTCTCCTCAGTCGCCGGGTGTACTGCGGGGTCAGCCGGCCAGTTGGTTTTCCGTGACACCGGTAATCCCTGTCAGCTTGCCGGATTGCGCGCGGTGACGATCCACGCCGCGCCATCGATCATCACCGACCGCTCACCGGGGCAGCCCGCGAAGGCGGCACGAACCGCGGCCGAGGCGCGCGCGCGGATGTCGTCGGGCTGATCAGCGAGAGCGCGCGACAGCGGGCCGACCTCGAGTGTCATCTCCACCGCGTCGTCGAGCGCCGCGTCCCGCGTCTCCCCCTTGCCGAACGGGACGGAAGCATCGAAGGGTGCGATAGCGATATCGGTGAAGCCGGCCGCCGTCAGGATGCGCGAGATCGGAA
>SCVR01000031.1 GCA_004296805.1 Dehalococcoidia bacterium | reverse complement strand
TCTGGACGTTCCAGAACAACCAATTCGTGCAGTTGCTGCCGGGTGTGGCGATCCCGATCGTGAACGCTGAGTGGCACAGCACGTTCCCGAGTGGCATCCCTGCGAATACGCCGCTCATGGGGCGCTGCCGCCCTCTCGAGTCGCCGAGCAGCCCTGCGCCAGCGGCGGTGACGCCTCCTCCCGCCTCGACCACCGCGGTGGCCGCACCATTACCAGCTCCCGTGAGGACCGCTGCACTCTCGACCTACGCGGTGGAGGAGGGCGATTCGCTGTCCTCGATCGCCGAGCGGTTCCACCGGCCCGACGTCTCGATCGGGACGTTCCTGGATGCGCTGTATGCCGCGAACGGGTTGACCGCGGAGAGCCTGCTGCGCGTAGGACAGGTGCTGCGCCTGCCCGGTTAGGGCGCCGCCCGTCGGACTCCGATCCCCCTGTCTGACAACACCGTGACCCGCGCCAGCGAGGCTGACGGGTGCCGTTGTGCGGGTCGAGATCGGTGCCCTCCAGGTCTAGGCTCGCGCAGGCCGATGGTCGTCGTGTGGAGGGTGCGCGCGTGCCGCTGGCAGTGGATGTCTCGAACTACACGGGGGCGATCTCGGGAGCGAAGGCCGCGGCACTGAGGACCGCGGGCGTCGGTCGGGCGATTGTGCAGATCGTCGACCCGCCGCCTGGGTATCCGCCCTCGGTGTTCCGCCAACAGATCCCGGTGCTGCTCGACGCCGGGTTCGAGGTGGAGGCGTATGTGTACCTCTGGCTGGGAGGGAACACGGCACACCAGGTGCTGGACGCGATCGCGAGAGTGGCGCCGTGGCGCGCACGCCTCAGGCGGATGTGGCTCGACGCGGAGGATGTGAGTGTGCCGGAGCACCAACAGGCGAACCGCGCCGCGATCGACGCTGCGGTGGGGGCGTGCTCGATGCCGGCGGGGGTGTACACGGCGGGGTGGTGGTGGCGGCCGTACATGGGGGACAGCAGCGCGTTCGCGCAGCTGCCGTTGTGGGCGGCGGAGTATGACGGTGACGCTTCGACGCGGTTCACGCCGTTTGGGGGTTGGAATGCCTGCGCGATGAAGCAGCACATTGGGGATACCTCGCTGGCGGGAATTGGCGGGATCGACCTCAACTGGTACGAGAATGCTCCGACGGTGCAGGGGATCCAGCAGCCGCTGACGGGGTCAGATGTGTTGCAGTGGTATCGGGCGGTGACATTCGGTGCCGGGACGGAGCGAGTCGAGGTGGTTGAGGCGGTAGCGTCGACTCGCCGAGACGGCTGGCGTCGCGCGGTGGTTGAGTGGTTGCCATAGGTCGGGGGTAGTCCAGGAGCGGGCACATGGACACAATGAAGGCGCCGCGGAAGTGCGACGACGGTGACGTGGCCGCACTCGTGGTGGCGGCGCGAGAGGCGGCGGAAGAGTTGTTCATCGTGACGCGGTTGGGGACACGGCGGGTGGAGCCTCAGCAGCGGTGGGAGCGGTTGGTGGAGGCGTTGAAGCCGTTTGGTGGGATCTCAGAGGGGTAGGTGCGCCCTCGGGGTAGGATGGACGCCCTGGTGTGAGGGTGGTTGAGAGGCGACACGCATGGCTGTGACGATCCTGACGAGCGATTCGGAGGCGACGCCCTCGAGTGCGCGCGCTGAGGGCGCGAGCCTGTGGGTGCGTAGCGATGAGCTGCAGGCCTCGACGGGGTGGGAACTCAAGCCGGAGGGGATGTGCCGCGGGGAGATCTGCGTACCGCTGCCGGCGGACCGCGCCGCCTCGGTGGTGGTGGAGCGCGACGGTGCGACCTGGGTCGATGTCGCGGGGTTCGCTGGATACATCAAGCAGACGTCTGCGCATGACGAGGTGACCGGGACCTGGTACTTCGGGCCAGGGCCGGAGGAGCACCGCGGGCAGTTCCAGTTGCTGGACGCTCCAGACTTCGAGTTGCCTGACCTCGATGGCCGCAAGCACCGGCTGTCGGACTACCGCGGGAAGAAGGTCTTGCTGGCGCTGTGGGCCTCGTGGTGAGGGTGCCGGTTTGACCTGCCCGTGTGGCAGGTCCTGCGCAGCGAGCTGGCCGACCAGAACTTCGAGATCATCACCGTGGGTTGTGACGCCAAGGGCGCCGAGGT
>SCVR01000301.1 GCA_004296805.1 Dehalococcoidia bacterium | reverse complement strand
CCACCGTCCCACAGGCCAGGTCACCTCGCGCCGCCCTCGCCTGTGCGCCGGGCACAGCGTCGAGAATGAACCGAACCTTCGTAGCGCTGAAGTACGCGTCCACGACGAGACCTGTGCGGGCGCTGACCTCTTCAGTCAGTCCCCTCGCACGGATGTCCTCGCAGATCGAGGCGGTCTGGCGGGACTGCCACACGATGGCGGGGTAGATCGGGCGGCCGGAAGCCCGCTCCCACACGAGCGCCGTCTCACGCTGGTTCGTGATGCCGATGGCGGCCACCTCGCGTGCCTCGACCCCGGCACGGTTGAGCACGCCACGGGCGACAGCCAGTTGGCTCTCCCAGATCGCTTCAGGATCATGCTCCACCCACCCTGGCTGGGGGTAGGACTGCGGGAACTCCCGCTGGTCGACGGCCACCGTGCGCCCTCGCTCGTCGAACAGGATGGCGCGGGAGGACGTGGTTCCCTGGTCGAGAGCGAGGACAAAGCGAGGCATGACGCGCGATCCCTCCGCCCGGATGCGCGATGATGCCCGCACCGGCTGGCGCGGATGATAGGAGGGCAGGGTGCCCGAAGGCGACGCACACGCAGCGGTCGATCCCGCCGTGATCGGACGTGCCGTCCGCATCCTGCGTGCCGGCGGTCTCGTCGCCATCCCGACAGAGACCGTCTATGGTCTCGCCGCCGACGCTACAAACCCCGCCGCCGTCCGCCACCTGTATGCAGTCAAGGGGCGCCCGCTGGGGCACCCGGTCATCGTGCACATCGCCAGCGGCGAGGCTCTGCCGCATTGGGCCGCGCACATCCCGGACGACGCCCGCCGCCTCGCCGACGCGTTCTGGCCGGGCCCGCTCACACTGATCTTGACGCGCACACCCGCAGTCGCGGACGAGGTGACCGGCGGCCGCGGGACCGTCGGGCTCCGGGTACCGGATCATCCCCTCACACTCGCGCTGCTCCGAGCGTTCGACCGGGGCCTCGCCGCTCCATCAGCGAATCGCTTTGGGCGTGTATCGCCAACGACCGCCGAAGATGTGCGTGCCGACCTGGGCACAGACGTCGACCTCGTGCTCGACGGCGGGCCCTGCGGCATCGGTGTGGAGTCGACCATCGTGGACTGTAGCGAGACAGGCGTCCCGGTCATCCTGCGACCGGGCGGCGTCAGCACGGAGCGGATCGAGGCAACCCTCGGGCACCCGGTGCGACGCGTTGCGGACGGTCCCAGCCGTGCGCCGGGGATGCTCGCCGCGCACTACGCACCGTACGCCGAGGTGGTCGTCATCGACGACATCGACGCGGCGTGTGGGGAGGCAGCAACGAGGATCGCCCGTGGGCAACGGACGGGCCTACTCACACCGGCCGCTGTCGCAGCAGTGCCCGGCGTCACGCCCATGCTCGCGGGGACCACGCCCGAGGCGTACGCAGCCGTGCTGTACGAGCGCTTGCGCGAAGCCGACCGCTTGAACCTCGACGTGCTGATTGTGGTGCCGCCACCAGCGGAGGGCGTGGGTGTTGCGGTCCGGGATCGGCTCGCCCGCGCAGCGACGGGAAGCGCGCGCGGCTAGGCCTCGGCTTCCTCCCGGAAGGCGGCCACTGTGCGCGCCATGCCATCCGCCAGGCTCACGGTGGCCTGCCACTGCCAGAGGTCGCGGGCGCGCGACGTGTCGAGCGCGATCCGCGGGATGTCTCCTGGCCGCGGGGGAGCCTCCACCGCGGGGCGCTCGTAGCCGGTCTCACGCGCGAGAAGATCGAAGATCTCCCGCGTGCTCGTCTCACGCCCGGTGCCCACCAGACAGAACGCCGGGACGGGGGCACTCGCAGCTCGGACCTGCGCTTCGACCACGTCATCCACGTAGACGTAGTCCCGCGTGTCATTGCCCGTGCCGAAGATCGTGCAGGGCTCCCCTCGCAGCATCCGCTGCGTGAAGATCGCGACCACACCCGCTTCGCCATGCGGGTCCTGGTACGGGCCATAAATATTCCCCGGACGCAGACCTGCGATCTCCATCCCGGTCTCCAGGCCGACGATCTGCAAGTAGCGCTCGGCAGCCACCTTGGACGCCCCGTAAATCGAGCGCGGCGCGACCGGCGTGTCGTCTCGCGCCGGGATCTCCGGCGGGTCGCCGAACATCGCCCCGCCTGACGAAGTGAACACGAACCGCCGCGCGCCAGCCTCCGCGGCCGCACGCGCCAGCGTCACACTGGCAATGCAGTTTGTCTCGATGTCCAGGCGTGGCTCGCGCATGGACACGGAGACCGACGCCTGAGCGGCCAGATGCCAGACAACCTCCGGACGCGCATCCGCCACAGCGCGTTGCACTGCGGCGTCGTCACGGATGTCGACGCGGACATCCCGCCAGCCCTCAACCCCTCGCTTCGGAGACTGCCAGTCGATGCCCGTCACCTCGTGACCATCTGCGACGAGGCGACGCACGAGGTGGGTACCAACGAAGCCGGACGTGCCAGTTACTAGGACGCGCATCGAGGCCCTCCTGCGCGACTTCGACTCCGCGCATGCGTCACGATACGTGTGCGGGGCCGCATGGTCAGCCAGCGGCAGGAGCCACGTTCCTAGGGAGCGACGCGGGCGATCACCAGCGCCTCGGGACCCAGACGACCGCTCAGCGTGTTGATGAAGCCTGGGGCGCCGGGCACGAAGGTGAGCCATTGGCCAGACTTCGGGTCCTGGGAGTAGAGCGCCGTGATCGACCGAGATTGCGCTGCGGCAAGTTCGACCGGGTCGCTCGTACCCCCAACCCCGTAGAGAAAGCGGCCGTCGCCAGTAAGCGACAGCTGTCTTGCAGCGCCCAGAACTCGCACCGCCTTCACGACGATGCGATCGGAGTACTCGACGGTCCGAGGGTTGAACTCCCCAGTGCAGGTGAACAGGGTCAGGGTCTCGACCGGCGTCGCTGAAAACACCGAGTACCAGTCCGCCTGCTCCGCGGGCAGTATCTCGGCTGACGTCACGCGGTACACGACGATCACGCCGGAGCGGCTGATCTCAATCCGAGCACCCGGGCGCAACTTGCCGAGGTCATAGAACACCGCGGGGCCGCTGTACCGGACACCGGCGTACGGGACATTGGCCACGTAATCCACATGGCCTGAGAGGACGGTGTTCCCCGAGACGACGGGGACACCGCCCAGCCCAGGATGCAGGCCAAAGTCGTACCAGGACACATCCACCGGGCCGTAGGGCATGGGCAGAGTGCCGTCGGCCGCGACCTGACGTGAACCGAGCGGTGCATCCACCCCGATCGACGGGATACGAATGCGTCCGTCATTCGCGGCGGGCGGCTCGACCACCGGGATCGCGGCCTCAGCAACCCGGTGCCACGACCAGGTCAGGCTCAGTGACGCGGCCACGATGATTGCGATGAGCGCCGGAACGCCGTCCTTGCGCATCGGGAGCAGAACATAGGGACGCATCTCAAGCCCTCCGCCAGGCCGCCATTCGGAGGATACTGCCAGCAGCACCCCGACCGCGCCCGCCGAGGTCTACGATGCGCCTGTGAGGGGCGCACGCACAGACTTCTTGAGTACCGCGCCTGTGGCCGCCGCCGGCGCTGCCCTCGTGCTGTTGGTCGTTGCTGCGTGGCCCATCGCTGCCTTGGCCCGCGCCATCGCCGCAAGCGACCTGATCAACCTCGTCCAGGCAGACTCCGACGTGCGTGCAGCATTCGCGTGGAGCGTGTGGCAGGCGGCGGCGGCATCCGCCTTCGGCGTCATCTTCGGTCTGGCCAGTGCGTACTCATGGGCACGCCTCCAGTACCCGGGACGGACACTGCTGCGAGGCCTCGCTGTGGCACCGATCGCGATCCCCAGCGTGGTCCTGGCCAGTGGCGTCCAGGCCCTGTTCTCAGAGGGCACTCCCGCCTCGGACCTCGTGTCGATCGTGGGGTTCAACCCCATACGCTTCCAGCAAGGGACGGGGGCAGTGATTGTTGCCCACAGCCTGATGGCGACCGCGAGCGTTGGGTGGATCGCCAGCGTGGCATGGGCATCGGTGGATGCGCGGAAGGTGGATGCGGCTCGCACGCTGGGTGCGGGACGCCTCCGCGCCGCGCGCGTGGCAGTCTGGCCCGCCGTGTGGCCTGCCGCAGCCGCGGGCGCTGGACTGGCGTTCCTCCAGGCGACGCTTTCGTATGGAGTCGTCGCCATCCTCGCCGAGGACCACGAGACTCCTGAGGGCCTCGCTGTCCGACTCGCCATCACGGGGGACAGTCGCGCCTACACGGTGGCCGCCCTCACGTGTGTCTATAGCATCCTGTGCGGTCTGATCATCATCCAGTTCCTTCGACGGCCTGTGGACGATCCGCAACGAACTCGACCGCGTCAGCGGCCGCGTGGCCTCGATCGCGTCGCCGCCTCCGTGTCCGCGGTGCCCGCAGCAGTGATCGTCGGTGCCACCACCGCCCTGTTGCTTCGTTCCATCGACTCGGGCCA
>SCVR01000300.1 GCA_004296805.1 Dehalococcoidia bacterium | reverse complement strand
TCGTGCTCTGGTTCGTGCTGGTGCTGTTCTATGACTTTGCAGCGATCGGCGTGGCCCTCACAGTCGCCCCGTCCGGGTGGGCGCTCCTGCTGGCGGTACTGGCAAACCCCGTCGAGGGCGCCCGGATCCTCGCGATCGTCGGCCTTGAGCCTGACCTGCGGGTCCTGGGGCCGATGGGTGCGTACCTCGTGAATGAACTCGGTGCCGTCACCACGACGGCACTACTGGTTGGTTCGTTGACGGTGTGGACGGCGGCTCCACTCGTCCTCGCGTCTCGCGTGTTTGCGCGGCAGGACTGTTAGGAGTCGCGGCTCCCGGTAAGGAGATGAAATGGTCGCTCAACCCACACGCCAGGATGACTCGCTGCGTCTCGACTCAGCTGCAGCGGTCTTCGCGGTGGACCTCGATCAACGGATCGTCAGTAGCACTCCGGCTGCCACGGCAATCCTCGGAGGCCGCCCAATCACGGGCCTGCGCTGCTACGACGTGATGTGCGCGCTCGATCCCCGCAATAGCGCCCAGTGTCGCCCGGACTGCCTTGAGGTCACCGATGCCCGGTGCGGGCGGACGCCACGCGGCTCCTCGCTCTGGGGCGCCGCCTGCAAGCAATCCCGCCCCGTCACCACCGTGATCGAGGAGCGCGAGGGCATCCCGCCCCTGATCATCCACATCCTAAGCGACACGGAAGGGCCGGTCATCCCCGGAGGCGCCTACGTTCCCTCACAAGAACTCACTCGGCGGCAGGTCGAATCGCTCCGCCTGCTTGCACAGGGTCTGTCGCCCTGTGAGATCAGCCGCGCCCTGGGCATCAGCCCGGTCACCGTCCGCAACCACATCCAATCAGCGATGGAGCGACTCGACGCACACACGAGGTTGGAGGCGGTGCTGCTCGCAACCCGGGCCGGACTGATTTGAGCGCATGCAGCGGGACACTGGATGGCGACTCACCCATCCCCCCCGTTACACAGCCCGGCCGGTGACGAATGTCACATCGATCTCGGGCCGAAGGCTCCTACTCCCCCGAGTCCCTCACGAAGATCCTGCGTCTGACAACCGGAGTGCGACGCCTCACGGCGCACCGATCTGCGACGGTAAGCACGATGAGTGCGATCGAAGACGAACGCGACTCTGCTGGCGGCCCGCCAATTCGGTGGGAGGCACCGATCCCGCTCGCTACCAGCCGCTACTTCCTGGGGGACTGCCTGTGGGCTGTCGCCGTTACGGTGGTACTTGGCTATGCGCTGGTCTTCCTGATGGGCCTCATCGCCGGCGAGGGGATCGTGATCTTGCCGTGGCAGTTCGCTGCTGGCGCCCTTGTGTTTGTTGGTGTGATGTTCCCGCTGATTGCCCTCGTGGTGTTCCAGAACCACATCGATGCGTCATTCGCGGTCAGCAGTGCGGGATTCGAGATCGCCAGCGGGGCGAAGGTCCGGAAGGTCAACCGCATCGTCCTCGCGCTGGCGCTGCTGGGCGGGAGGGCGGCCTCGATCGGCCCGGCCATGCTGGCGACGGCAGACGAAGAGCGGGCGATCCAGTGGGCGTCCGTCAGTAGCGTCAAGTTTCATCCTCGCGACCGAGTGATCGAGTTGCGTGACTCCGTCCTCCGGATGAACCGCCTCTTCTGCCCGCATGACCTCTACCCACACATCGAGGCCCGAGTCCGATCCGAGTTGGCAGGCGCCACGCACCAGACACGGGCGACTGACTGGCGTGGCACCAGCATCCACGTGGCGTGGACGGCCCTCACGGGCATCGCGTGGTTCCTCGCGGTCGCATGGGGGCCGGACGATGCACTTCGATGGCTCATCGCGGCGGCGTCCGCAGTTGCACTGTCGGAGTGGGTCAGATGGTGGCTCGGCCGCCTGCTGGCGCTCATAGGGCTGAGCTGCACCGTCGTGGCGTCCGGGATGGTGGCGGCCCGAGCGCTCGAGTCCACGACGTACGAGGGCCTGTTCACGATTCACGGCTACGACACCGACTCGACGCTGCTCGTAGTCACCGTCGCTGGGATCACCCTGCTCCTGCTCATCGGCGTCAGGAGGCTCCTTACCCGCACGGCCCCTGAACGCTGACCGTCAGTCCCAGTGACTGGGGGACGTTTGACCCTGACCTGCCAGTACCGGATGCCGAAAGATCCCACTGCCATGGCGCTACCACCACCACTGCTCCGCTCCTCTCAATCCGGCACCGGCGTGCTTCAGCAGGCCAGAGGCATCATGGCGGGGCGCACCGGCCTGGCGGGTGCTGCGATCACGACCGTGACGTGTGTCTTGCTGTCGCTGGCGCTGTGGAAGCCGCTCGAGTGGCCCTCGGACGCCATCCGCGAGGTGATCCCCGTCGCCTCCTGTCGGCCCGGAACCGCTCGGCTCGTCGGTACGCTCTGCACTATGCGCACTGCGGCCACGCCACTCGCCGCGCCGCTGCTGCTGATGATCGTCGCGTTCGTCTTCCGCAAGGGGCTCGCGACTGCCGTCATGTCGCTGAAACGGCGAGCGCCAGAGTTCGGCATCCTGCTTGCTGCGGCCATGGCCACTGTCGTCTTCGTCCTGTCGTGGGCGGGCAGCCATGCCGGACGGCCGATGGAGTTCGGGCTGCTCCCACAAATCGTCTTCCCCGGAATCGTGGGGTTCAGCACCTACGCCACCGGACGCTGGGGCCCCCTGCTCCACCGCGGGCTCCGCATCTACTTCGACGCGCGCGATCACATCTCGATGAAAGTCCGGATGCTCGTGATGCTCGTCATCCCGATCGCTCTGTCGATGTGGCTCGCTGGCGGCGCCAGCAAGAGCCGGCTGGCATACAACGAGCAGCTTGTGGTCCTCGTCGGCATCATCATCAGCTTCCTCATCGTGGCGCCCCGGCCAAAACAAGGAGGGCTCCAAGGATGACGCGGAGCCAGACCTTCGGCCTCACGCTCTTCGCAGGTGCCTTCGCTGCGGTGGCGCTGATCGCTGCCCAGTGGAGCAGGCCGACCACGGCCGACGCGCAGACCTCCGGGACAGCCAACCAGGTGTCGATCAGCCTCTCGAACCGCACTGGCAGCAACATTCACCTGTGGATCGGCCATCAGGATCCCGCATCGGTGAAGGCATACGTCACTCCGAACAACGTCGCGTTGTGGTGGGTCGACTTCAAGGCCGGTGGCAAGAACGCAAACAACCTCCCCTACATCGATGACAAACTCCGGGTGAACGCAATGCGGGTGGGTGACGTCAGTCCGTTCCCCAGCCTGGTCACCCGGACGTTCACCATCCGAGGATTCGCGACAAACATCCGGGTGGTCTGGGACGGATCGGATCTCCAGCTCCTCGTCGACTATCAAGATGACAGCGGCGCGAAGCTTGCCGGGGGCGACAGCGGATCGAGTCCGTCCGGCTCGGGCGCCCTAGGCGGAACAACTGGAGCAGCGGACGGCAACCAGGACATCGCGGGCCTGAGCCCCGCGGAACTCACAGCCGCGCTGAACGCCGCGATCATCGCTGCCATCACCGGCATCCTCATCAGCGGCCTCGGTGCAGCCGCAGCCGAGACCGTGACCGGCGGAGGCGGCGCGGCGGCGGGAGCGAGTGAGCCACTCACACCCAGCGGCCCGGCGGACAGCGGCCTCCGCGACCCCGACTCCGGCGATGCGGTCCCCGCCTGGGAGCCCGGCAAGTACGGCGCGGGCACTGACGGTCGCGAGGGCAAGCCGGGTGACGTTTGGTACGACGGCGTCTGGCAGCCCGCCTCGGCTGCTGCTTCCCAGATCCAGTCCATTCTGGAGCGCAAGGCTCAGCAGCAAACGTTCAACGAGCAGCAACTCGCCGACTTCCGCGCTCGCAACCAGCAACTCGACCTGGAGGCGCAAGCGCGCCAGCGCGCTGCCGACGCCGCCGCCAAGGCGGACCGGGAGGCCCAACAGCGCGCGATCAGCACGATGGAGGGCATCCGAACCGCCGCCCTGCAACGCGGCGACAAGGACATGTACGAGCGCGCGACCCACCTCCCCTACGGCCCTGACGGCAAGCTCGATGTCGATCTGGTCAACAAGATGCGCAACACCATGGTGAACCGCATCACCCGCGACGAAGGTGCGCCGGAGGAACCGTCCTCGCACTGGGTCACCCAGGGTTTCAAGAACACCTTCGACGAGGCGCGTCACAACGTCCTCATCCGGATCGGCACCGGGATCCTAACCGGAGGCACCAGCGAGGTCGGGTACCTCGGCCAAGCAGCGTACGACTCGATGAAGGCCGCCGCTGAGAAGGCGGCTCAGGAGAACCGTGAGTTCGGGTACAGCGACGCCCTGCGAGCCGGCGCCAAAGCGGTCGCGCACGAACGCCTCCCAGTGAACACCGTGAACCTCATCCTCACGAAGGGACGCTCCGCCACGCTGAAGGAGGTCGGGGGCGCGCTCCTCGGTGACGCGATGGCCGGACACGGCGTGGTCACGGGCATGCGAAACCTGAAGGCCAGCGCCCAGGCGTACCAGTCCGGAAAGGGGACGTACGAGATCATCACCGCCCGCCCACCCACTGGCGGAGGGGTTCCGACGGGCCAACAACCCCCCGCCGGAGCACCAAGGCCGCGGAACATCCGTGAACTGCCGGAGAACAGTCCGATCGAACCGGGTTCCACCGGGATCTCGAAGGCCGCCGCGCGACAGCAGCAGTGGGTCTCGGATGTGCGCGGAGTGGAGATTAGGACACGCCCCGTCAACAGCGACGTACTGCGACGGATTGAACAGGGCGACATCCCGAAGCCTTCCACGATCAAGGCGAAGACCATCAGTCGAGAGGATGTACTCCTCGGCGCACCAGGCGAGCATGTGGGACGCGTCGGATACTTCGAGCCGAAGATGCCAAGTACGACGGGGATGAGCCCGGAGCAGATCATCGATTTGCAGAAGCGGTTCATCCAACGCCGGAATGAGTTCAAGGACCTCGCTCAAGACATGCGGACGCTGAAAGGATCCGGCGACATCGTCGTCGAGAACGGCGTCGTGAAGCACGGCAGTGGGAAGTACATCACCGGCGACCACGACATCTACTCGATCACGATGAAGGACGGCTCACCAGCACCGGAGTGGCTCAAACAGCAGGTCAGATCGGAAGAGC
>SCVR01000030.1 GCA_004296805.1 Dehalococcoidia bacterium | reverse complement strand
CGGATCACCGTCTCCAGCAGTGCGGGCACCCTCGACTCTCCCGGTCGCCCGAGGCGTCCGAGCGCCGCCCACACGTCCCGACGGCTTGGCTGCACGTAGTGGCCGTCGAACTGCCCGGTGCCCTTCCAGCCGCCCCCTAGCGCCGCATCCCAACGAGGGAGGCTCGACGCCGCCTCGGTCGCCCAGAACCGGCGGAGAGCATGCGGCGTGTAGTCAGGTGTTCCAGCCGCCACGCAGGCGGCTCGGAGTACCTCACGGAGCGCCTTGTCGGAAAGCCTCGCCCGGCCCGGCCCGCGCCACAGAGCGCCTGCTTGGCCCAGCGCGATCCGTTCCGTACGCCCCTCGATGCGCATGGCGTGGTTCAAGGTGGCGACGTACCGGCGTACCGCATCCGTGGCGTCCGGTGGCAACTCCACCTCGCGAGGGTCGCGGCGGCTCTTCTGGTAGAGCATCAGGCGGATGCTTCCGTCTCGCATGAGGCGGACATCGCGCGCGTCCAACGTCCGCATCGCGGACACCCGAGAGGCTGTCCGAGCGAGCAGTAGCACGATCGCGTGATCCCTCACCCCCTGCCAGCCACCCTTCGCCGCGAGCGCAGCCAGGATTGTGTCCACCTCGACAGGCGTCGGGACCGCGCCGCCCCTCCGCCGAGGCACGCCGCCCACGAGTCGATATCCACCGCCACGAGGCTCCGCGACCGCGCGCAGGGCGTCTCGTACGACCTCGTGAGGGTCGGCTCCGAGGGCGTCGGTCAGCTCCGCCTTGAGGAGCCGTGCGACCGCGCGAATCGCCGTGCGGTGATGTGCCACCGTGTACCGCGACTGCGTCCGCCCGTGTCGCCCCGTGGCGCTCATCAGCGCCTTCCCGAGGAGTTCCCGATCTCTCAGCAAGTCCAGGAGGGCTACGGGCGAGCCGGTGATCCCCTCGGCGATCCTCAGCAGGTCTCGAACGGCCCAGCGGTACTTAGCTGCAGTCCTGGCCGCGTGCCGTGCCTCAGCCCGCTCCCGGAAGAGCACCAGGAGGGCGTCGCTCGCTTTAGGAGCCGCGATCGGCTGGCAGCGGTAGCGCGGCCGCGGTGATCTCGGCGGCCGAGTTCCCTCGAAGTCCGAGAGTGTGAAACTGAGTTGGATCGGCTCCTCAGATTCACCCTCACCCAGAAATGTCTGATCCTGCGTTAGTCGTACACTCTCGGCGTGACCAACAGACGAGACTCTCTCAAGCCGGATGACATCGTTGCCTTCAACGACCTCCGAACCGAGTGTCCTCGGTGCAGCACATTCGGCAAGTTCGTTCACGTCGCTACGACGGGTGTCACGTCTCCCGGTGACGTCGTGATCGCCACTCTTACCTGCCAGAGTTGCGATTCCCCGATTGCTGTTGAAGCCCGTTGGGAGGGGTCCCGAAAGGACTTCACCGTTCTCAGCATCTGGCCGTTCGCCATCCCGCATGAAATCGCGGAGGCGCCCGACACGATTCGGCCCGCTCTGGCGGAGGTCGCACTCTGTCGCGCAGCCGGAGCAGTCACCGCGGCTGCACTTGCATGTCGGCGAGCTGTCGAACTGATCGTCCAAGACTTGGGCGAGAAGGAAGGCGGGCTGCGAGCCCGGATATCTCGTCTCAAGGTCACTGATGACCTCAAGCGGATTGCTGACGGTATCCGTCTGGTGGGAGATGAGGCGGCACACCCGGCCAGCGAGGAGTGGGGTAAGGTCACCGCTCAGGATGTTGAGGCCATCGAGGAACTCGCCCTCGAACTCGTCCGCCAGCTCTACATCACTCCCGAGCGCGTGAGACGCCTCGCCGCCCGAACTGGGGAGATGGGGCGCGGGGAGCCGAGACCGAGAGATTAAGCGACCCATCACGCCGCCTCCCGCCAGGCGACGGTATAGGCGCCCCACTCAGGACGGACGGCGAACGGAACAGAGAACTTGCATGGAGTGGTGAGGTATGAGGCCTCCCCCGTCTCCACCAAGCCATCGAGGAAGCCCGCCGTCAGGCGGGCTTCGTGTTGTACTCAGGACCGACCGGGAGATCCCGTGCGCGGCTCGCTAACGGAATGGCCCCTTGAGGGGGATGCCGGCCGCGTGCAGCACGATCTTGTCGAAGAGGACGTTGCCCGTGTACAGGGGCGGCTGCTCGCAGATCCAGACGGTCGCCTGGCCCATGTCGTCGGCAGTCTCGAAGTTGAGGTCCGGGTTCTCGCGGCTGTTTGAGGCCATGCGGTTACCCGGCGTACGCACGCCGGTGTCCGGCGACAGCACGTTCACGGAAATATTCTCTGCCTGGTACATCGCAGCCATACGCTGCGAGAAGTGCTCGAGGCCGATCTTCTCCCCACCGTAGAAGATGTCGCCGCCGCGCTTCTGCTGATCCTCGGTGTACGGCCCGGGGCCGAGCGGGAACGCGCCGCGCGAGGAGATGTTGATGATGTGGCCGCCGCCGGCCTTGCGCAGCTCTGGCACGGCGTAGC
>SCVR01000007.1 GCA_004296805.1 Dehalococcoidia bacterium | reverse complement strand
GAGGCATCCGCGCTGCGCGCGAGATGGAGGACGGTTCGCGCGAAATGGTGAGGGCGTCGGGGGTGATACCCCCGGTAAACGTGGTTTTGGGGGAGGTCTGGGCGTTTTCTTGGGTGGTAGGCGGCAAAGCTACCCCAGGAGGGCGCCGTAGACGTGAGATGACCTGGAAGTGCGGCTGGTCGGAAATAAAGCTCCGGTGTCGTCGATTTCACGGTTGCTGAAGTCGTGAGCAACAACACCGGAGGGACGATGGCAACGATACCACAAACGAACCTGTTCGACTGGCGGCAGATCGACGGGGCGAGCGATCTGGACCGGCTGCGTCTGGTCCTGTCGGTGCTGCCGGACGAGGAGTTCATGGTGTTCCTGGAGCAGCGGCGGGACCGCGGACGCGACGACTACCCGGTACGTCCCACCTGGAATGCGCTGCTGGCGGGCATCGTGTTCCAGCATCCGCACGCCGCGTCGCTGCTGCGGGAGCTGTGGCGCAACGCCGAACTGCGTGAGCTGTGCGGCTTCGAGTGCGCGAAGGGCGTGGCGGGGGTGCCGTCCGAGGATGCCTTCGGTCGCTTCTTGCGCGTGGTGATCGAACACCGGGAGAAGCTGCTGGCGATCTTCGACCGGCTCGTCAACGACCTGGCCCGCGAGCTGCCCGCGTTGGGCGCCAAGCTGGCCGTGGACAGCAAGGGCATCCGTTCCTTCGGCAACCCGGTGCGGGACGAAGCCAAGCGGCAGGGGGACGCGGCGCGCGACCGACGACGCGACGTGGATGCCGACTGGGGCACCAAGACGTACAAGGGCCAGCACAAGGACGGAAGCGCATGGGAGAAGGTCGTGCGCTGGTTCGGCTACAAGCTGCACCTGCTGGTGGACACCGTCCACGAAGTGCCCCTCGCTTTCTCCCTCACCAAGGCCTCCGCCGCCGACTGCCCCGAGGTGCTGCCGCTCCTGGAGCAGTTGCGGAGCCGACATCCCGCCGTTATCGAGCGGGCCGAGGAGGTGGCGGCGGACAAGGCGTACGACTCCGGCGAGCTGCACGAGGAGTTGTACGAGCGCCACGGAATCAAGCCCGTCGTCGACATCCGGCAGTTGTGGAAGGGCGATGAGACCACGCGCGCTCTCTTCGCCGACCGCGCCGATCACTTCGTCTACGACGAGCAGGGCGGCGTGTACTGCATTTGCCCCGTCACCGGCGAGCAGCGCCCGCTGTGCTTCGCCGGCTTCGAGCACGATCGCCGGACGCTCAAGTACCGCTGCCCCGCAGCAGCGTGCGGCATCGACTGCCGCGGCCGGAAGGACTGCGAGCGCCTGGCTGACGTCGGCTCCTTCGGGCGCGTGGTCCGCGTACCGCTCGACCTGGATCGCCGCATCTTCACGCCCATCGCCCGCGGCACGCCGAAGTGGAAGAAGGCCTACAACCGTCGCACCGCCGTCGAGCGCATCAACTCGCGCATCGACCAGGTCCTCGGCTTCGAGCGACACACCATCCGCGGCCTGCACAAGATGGAGACGCGCGTCACCCTTGCGCTGATCGTCATGCTCGCCATGGCGTTGGGGCGCATTCGCGCCAACCAAGCGGACAAGATGCGGTCGCTCACCGCACCGGTCCGCCAGGTCGCCTGACCGGCGACCGGCCGCGAGCCAACAACCACCAAATCTCAAGAACGGGGGCGGCGGTGTCCTCCGCGACTCCGCCGCCTGACCCACATCGGCCCCTGACCCACCCCGTCGACCGTGCGGACCAGATCCAGCGCCCGGAGCAACCGCGGCGCACGCCGCGCACCCCGCGCGCCAGCGTCAACACGCGCTACAGCGCGGATGGCTCGCTCGACCCCGCCGGCAGGCCCGACGCCGAACCCGGGCCTTGCCATGCCTACCCGTTCGGCGGTAAGGAATTCGTCGGCGCCCACGCCGGGCGTCCCAGGAGGCCGATGATGGGGAAGGGAAGCGGGATGCGGCTCGGTCTGCTCGCCGCCGCGATGGCGACGGTGCTGGGCTGTTCGAAGACGGAAGACCAGCAGGCGTCGGTGAACGCATGCAAGCGGTTCGGCAACGCCAGCGAGCAGTGCAAGATGGCCAACCGCATGCTCGCCAGCGGCTCGGGCAAGGTCGCCCAGGCGCTGCAGGCCGAGGAGCAGGCGAAGCAGGAGGCGGAGCGCAAGGCGGCGGAGGCCAAGGCGCGCGAGGAGCAGATGGCCGCCCAGGGCGTCGACCCGTGCAAGGCGTTGGCCGAGAAGCTCGCCGCCGCCCACCCCGCGGCGGCCTGCGCCCCGAAGGTCCAGGAGGCCGTCGATTGGCTGAAAGACGATCCGGGCTGCGCCGCGGCGCTCGAGGATCCCGAAGGAACCGCGCTCACCGCCGCCGACCTGCTCGGCGACTGCGACAACGAGTAGCTC
>SCVR01000299.1 GCA_004296805.1 Dehalococcoidia bacterium | reverse complement strand
GGCGGCGCCGCCCAGTTCCTCAACGGTGGTCTGTTCGCCGGTGACCGAGAGAATGACATCGGGGCCTGTGAGGAACATCTGGCTGGTCTTCTCGACCATGAAGATGAAGTCGGTCAGGGCAGGAGAGTAGACCGCACCACCGGCGCAGGGTCCGAGGATGACGCTGATCTGGGGGATGACGCCAGACGCCTGCACGTTCCGATAGAAGATCTCGCCGTAGCCCCCGAGTGAGGAGACGCCTTCCTGGATACGTGCGCCGCCCGAGTCGTTCAGGCCCACGATGGGGACACCGGACTTCAGGGCGACGTCCATCAACTTCGCGATCTTCATACCGACGACTTCTCCGAGGGAGCCGCCGTACACGGTGAAGTCCTGGGCGAAGACGCACGCCGTGCGGCCGTCGATCTTGCCCCAGCCGGTGACCACGGCGTCGCCGTAGAACCGCTCGCCGTCCTCGTCATCCCAGTCCGCGGCGAGGGCGTCGATCTCCTCGAAGGTGCCGGGGTCCACGAGAGTGGCGATCCGCTCGCGGGCGGTCATCTTGCCTCGGGCGTGCTGGGCTTCGACGCGCTCCTCGCCACCACCAAGGGCGGCGCTCGCCTTGAGCTGCGTCAGGTCATCCAGGGCCTGTTCGATTGAGGTCATCCGAGCGGTCTCCCCACGCCCCTGCGAGGGGCCACGCGGCATCGTATCTGCCCGGTTCGGTTGCGGGAACCTCGTTCGTGGGCCCGGGAGCGCCCTCGAACGGCTCGAATCCTGTGGGTCAGCGAGGCTTTGGAACGCGAATCGTTTCCCCGGCCTGGATGTTGTTCAGGCCGCCGGGCGCCTTCCCGTTGGCCTGTTCCAGTTCACCCAGGGTGATCTGGAACGACAGCGCAATCCCGAAGGCGGTATCGCCAGCTTTCACGACATAGGAATCAGTCGATGCCGCCGGCGGGGTTGGCCTTGGTGGGCCTCCGGCGGCGGCGTTTGTCGTCGGTCCGGCTGTCGGCGTGGCGAGCCCAACGGCTGCCGGGGGGATTCTGAGGACCTGCCCGATCCTCACTTCGTCAGTCGCCATGTTGTTGAGGGTGCGGATGGCGGCGGCTGTCGTCTGGAAGCGTTGAGCGATGAGCGACATCGCGTCCCCAGCGACCACGGTGTACGTCCGCTCGGGGGCTGGAGTCGACGTCGCGGAGGGAGTGGGGGTGATGCCTGCGGCCGTCGAGGAGTTCGTGCTCCCGGTCGTCCGCGTCCCCGGGGGGACGATGGCGGGATCGGGCACCTGTGCAAACGGAGTGGCGGTCGGAATCCCGGGAGGCGCCGGAGGATCCTGTTTCCCGCATGCGGAGACGACGAGCACCGTCGCCGCGAGGACGGTGATGTGCAGCGAGCGACGGAAGACAGGCGAGGTATGCATGGGCGCTTTCATCGTAGGTACGGCCGAACGCGCCGGACAACTCATACGCACTAGCGGGTGGACATCAAGCCGTTGATCGCCAGCTCGCCCGCGCTGAGCATCGTCTCCACCGATGCTCGGTCGACGTTCGACAGGTTGTCTCCGGGCTGATGGATTTGAGGGTCGTCGCCTGCGTAGAACGTCACCGCGGGGACGCCGGCAGAGACAAACGAGGCATGGTCCGACGTGGCGAACGGAGGGAACTGGCCCGGCCGGAACCCGGCCTTCCCTGCCTGCTTCAGCATGCTGAGGATCTTCTCCTGAAGGGCCGGGTCGCCCACGACCTGCGCCCCACTGACCTTCGCCACCATGTCGAAGTTGAGCACGAAGCGGATGCCTGCGACTCCGTGCTGCTTGATGTAGGCCTGCGATCCCCAGAGCCCGTACTCCTCCGCTCCGAACGCGACGACGCAGAGGCCGGCGCGCTTCTGAGTGCGCGCGAGCTCGAGAAGCATCGAGGAGCCGCTGGCATTGTCGTTCGCACCGGGGCCTTCCGGGACACTGTCGTAGTGTGCGCCGAGGTAGACCTCGCACTTGTCGCCGTTTCGGCCGACGACATTCTGCGACGGGGTCTGCCTTGACCCGGCAGCTGAAACCACGGTCGCGACGCTGCCGCTCTGCGCCAGCGTCATCAACCGGGCACGCTCGGATCGTTCGACGGCCACCACGGGGATCGTCACCTTTGAGTCACCGAGCGTCCCGCGGAACTGTCCGTCCTCGTTGTTGACGACGATCACGCCGACAGCGCCCGCTCCGAAGGCGTTCGCCGCCTTCTGTGCGAAAGGCACGACGCCGCGATCAAGGACGACCACTTTGCCTTTGACGTCTCGCAGGCCGAAGTCTTCCGGTCGGCCCATACCCGCCGCGACCAGCGGGCCACGTGCCTCGACCTCCGGTGAGCCTGTCAGCGCGAGCGCTTTCACGTTGCCGTCCGTGAGACGCACGGCGGAGGTGTCGTAGCGCAGGTCGAAGGTGAACGGCTCGACCGCGACCTGATACCCGGAGTCCTTGAGGGATTGAGCGATGTACTCGGCCGCGCGCCTCTCCCCGTCCGTACCGGCGGCCCGGACGCCGATGTCACCCGCAAGCACCTTCAGATGAGCCATCACCCGATCCGGATCCGGCTTCGAGGGCGGGGCGGCAACAGCAGAGGCGCTGGCAGTCGCGCTGGCGCTCGACGGCGGCACCGTCTCAATAGTGGCGGCCTCGGGTTTCCCTCCGCAGGCGACCAGCAGCAAGGCTGCGAGCGGGAGGGTTCGCCCCAGCAGATATCTCAGTGACATAACACCACCCCCCATGGGATGGGTGCGGTCGGTTCCGGTCACGAGCGCGGTCGGCGGCCGCGCTGCTCCCACCACTGGCGGAGCCTCACGAGGAGCGTAGAGGGGGTGGAGGGGCGAGCCGGTACGCCTCGGCTGGTGGATCGGGTGGCGGAGCGCGCCGGGCGGGCGTAGGGGCCGTAGGCGACGTCACGCCCGCGCCAGACGGTCTGCTGGCGGGCGCCCGTCCGGCCTCGGTTCCCGAACATCATGATCGCGAACGCGACGACGAACAGCACTACGCCGGCGTACAGCGCCCAGACGGCGACCATGCCGAAATCCCGGAAGAAGAACGATCCGAGGATCAGGAGGAAGGCGAAGAGCATCACCTGTGAGACGGAGATGCGTGAGAGTTCGCGGGCGGCCGCCTGCTGGCGGCGGGCGACGGCGTCCAGGACGGGCCGCCGAAGCGGCTTCCGGGCGCGCCTTGCCTCGGGACCGGGGAAGTTCTCAATCTTCCCGAGGATCTCTTCGATCTCGCGTTCGAGGCGGTCCGAGTCGCCCATGGGGAGGTGCGTGCCTCGTTCTGACGCCCAAGCCGCAGGCGTCGTTCGGGTGGGTGAGTGTCAGTATAGGCCTCGGATTCCGGGCGTGCCTTGCCAGACTTGCGCGGTCGGGTTCGGCTTGACCCTCTCCGCCCCCCTCCGTAACGTGGGAGCGTTGTCGCCGGGCGGCCGCCGCCCCTGAATCCATGTTCCGAGGACACCCATATGACCGACACCTACCAGGTGCAGCGCCGTTCTGTGATGGGGAAGCGTGTCGCCACGCTTCGCCGCGAAGGCGTGCTGCCTGCCAACATCTACGGCCGCGCACAGGAGTCGATGGCGGTCCAGCTGACCTACGTGGACGCCCGCAATCTGCTGAACGCGCACGGACTGAACACGCTGGTGAATATCCAGGTGGAGGGCGAGGGCGAGGCGCGCCCGGTCGTCATCCGAAACGTCGAGTTGGAGCCGGTCGGCCGGAAGATCCTGCACCTCGACATGTACCAGGTCGACCTGAGCCGCATCATCAAGGCGACCGTACCGGTGGTGCTGACGGGTGAATCGCCAGCGGTCCAGAAGTTCGGCGGGGTCCTGATCCACGCGCTTGACCACATCGAGGTCGAGGGGCTGCCGCACACCATCCCGGAACACATCGAGGTGTCGGTCAACGGCCTTATCGCCATCGGCGACCACATCCAGGTGAAGGACCTGCGGGTCCCGCCCGGCCTGCGGCTGCACGCCGACCCCGACCAGGGTGTCGCTGCCGTACAGGCTTCGCGCGCCGCTGCGTCAGTCGCGCCAACGCCGTAGCGGTCTCACTCGCGCCATTCGATCGAGGCCGCCCGCGAGGCGGCCTCGTCATCTCCGCTGCGGGTGGCACTGAGGACGTCGGTGCGGAGTTGTCCGCAGGCCGCGGCGATCTCCTGACCGCGCTCCACGCGCACCGTCGCGTTGATGCCGGCGGCCTGCAACTCCCGCTGGAAGGCACGCACGCGTTCGCGGCTCGGGCGCTTGAGGCCGATTCCGGCTGTCGGGTTGTAGGGGATCAGGTTCACGTGCGCCTGCAGGCCGCGGATGCGTTGCGCGAGGCGGCGTGCCTGTTCCGGCTCGTCGTTGACGTGATCGAGTAACGCATAGGCGAAGGTGACGCGCCGTCCCTGAGCCTCGATGTACCCGCGCGCGGCTTCGACCAGTTCGTCAATCGTAGTGCCTCCCGCCGTGGGGATGAGACGGCGCCGGAGTTCGTCGTCTGGTGCGTGGAGCGAGATGGTCAGCCCGACCTGTAGACCTTCGGCGGCCAGGCGACGGATGCCGCTCACGATCCCGACCGTCGAGATGGTGATGCCGCGTTGGCGCATGTCGAGGCCGTCCGGGTCGACCATCCAGCGGACGGCGCGCAGCGTCGCGGCGTAGTTCGCGAGCGGCTCGCCCATCCCCATGAAGACGACGTTGGTGACGCGTCGCTCGCGGGTGAAGTGCAGGACCTGCGCGAGGATCTCGGACGGGCGTAGGTTCCGGGTGAAGCCTTGCTGTCCGGTGGCGCAGAAGGCGCACGCCATCGCACAGCCGACCTGCGTAGAGACGCACACCGTGGTGCGGTCGGGGACCCCGTCCTCGTCCGGGTCGTAGGACATCCGCACGGCCTCGACGGCCTGCCCGGCACCATCGAGGTCGAGGAGCACCTTCTTCGTATCGCCGTCATCGGCGACGCGGGTCGCGAGCACCTCGAGTGGTGCGAGGGTGAACTCCGCGGCCAGGGTGCCACGCAGCGCCGCCGGGAGGTCAGTCATCGACTCGAAGTCGGTTACCCCTCGTTGCAGCGCCCACCGGGCGATCTGCGCCGTGCGGTAGCCGGGTTCGCCGTGCTCGGCGAGCCACGCAGCGATTTCGTCCTTCGAGAGATCAAGGAGGTGGCGCATCACTTGATCCTACGCGCCCTAGACGCCGAGGCGGCTACCGATGAACGCACGGTCGCCGTTCAGGTACGCCTCGATAGGAGTGGCACGCTTTCCCGGACGCTGGATATCGAGGAACGCGAGCGCTCCCGAGCCGCACGCCACGACCGCGCGAGCGGTCCGTCCTGGGAGCTGAGGACTCAGTGGCTGTCCATCTCCCGCGATCACGGTGCCCGGTGGGACATCGAATGTGGACGGGATCGGCCAGGCTGCGTGGATGGTCAACGGTTGGCCCTGGTAGGTCGTGAACGCCGTGGGCCACGGTTGGAATGCACGGATGGCGCGGTCGACCTCACTGGCTGGTCGTGTCCAGTCGATGCGGCCGTCCTCCTT
>SCVR01000298.1 GCA_004296805.1 Dehalococcoidia bacterium | reverse complement strand
AGATCTGGCATGCACCGCCCGACGCAGATGGGTCGGGCGCAGGTCGCCGTCCGCGATCCACCAGTTGCCCAGGAGGATCGTGTCCCGCTCCAGCCCCCCCAGGACGTCCAGCACGTGGGACAGCGCGTCTTCGGTCAGGACGTCGTCGCTCGACATCGTCCAGATGTAGCGGCCGGTGCACGCGTCCATCGCACGGGCGAGGTTCTCGTCAAACGTGACGGTCGACGCCTGGTTGAGCCCCCGCACGTTCGCGTACCGGCTCGTGAACCGCTCGATCACCTCGGCGGTGTCGTCCGTAGAGGCATTGTTTGAGATGACGATCTCTACCTCGGCCGCACGCGGCGACGTCAGGATGCTCTCCAGTGCCTGTGGCAGGGCGTGTCCGTGCTGGTAGGTCGGGATGGCGAAGGAGAGCAGGGGACGGGGCGCATCGGGCATCGGCGTGGCCACCGCATCCCTTCGCCCCCGCGACCGTGGGACTCCACGGGGCGCGCTTGCAGCGCGCGGTAGAGGCCCCCGGCACATCGTCAGTCTACGGACGGGCCTCACGACCAGCAATCTCTCGTGGGCGATGCCCGCCCCGCCTTCAGGGTGCGCCGGCATCCCCTTAGACTCGCCGCATGAACTTGCCTGATCAGGCGCTCCGCTTCGCGAGCCGCCCCGGCCACCTTGGCCCGAGAGGGATGGCGACCGTCGCGGTGGCCCTGCTCGTCCTGCCCGTGGCGTTCATCGCGGCCGCCACCCCGGCCCGCTACTCCCTCGCCCTGGTCGCCATCGCGGCCGTCCCAGTGGCCGGGGTGATCGCCATGCGGTCGTCGATGGGCGTGCTGCTCACCTTCGCGTTCGTCGCGCCGCCCCTGGTGCAGTTCCTCGTGAAGGGCTCACCGGACGGCATCCCGGTCGCGGCCGTCCTCCCGATCGTGGGCGTGGAACTGGTCCTCCTGCTGCGGGGGCTCTCCTCGCTGCGCGACGCGCGGCCCCTCGGACCCGTCGAGGCCATCTTCGTTGGGGCGATGCTCTACGCGGCCGCGATCGGCCTCGCGGGCGTCGGCGACCGCCGCGTCTGGCTGGGCGAGTTCATCGAGACCACCAACCTGGTGGTGATGCTCTGGCTGCTCCGCCTGAACCGGGTGCGGTTCACGGACCTCCGGTCGTTCGTCCTCGCGGGCCACATCATGGCCGCGCCCTTCTTCGTCTGGTACGTGATGACGAGGTTCGGCCAGTACCGCCTGGACTTCTTCTTCGGCCTCACCACCACGCTGGTGCCGATCACCGTCGCCATGCTCGTGCATACGCGGGTCAGTCTCGCGCTGCGCGCTGCCCTACTCCTCTCCTGCTTCGTGATGTTGGTCGCCACCGCCGCCGCCGGGATCCGCGGGACCACGATGATCGCGGTGCTCGGGACGGGACTCGTCGTCTTCTTCTCGCTGCGGAGGTTCTCCGGCCTCACGTTGACGGTCTCGGCGAGCGCCGTCTTCGTCCTCCTGCTCCTCCAACCGGTGTTCATGCGGGTGGCGAGTCAGGCTGCGCCGGAGGCGGTGGAGCGCTTCCAGTCCGTGTCGGACAGCCCCACGCTGAGCGTGCGCCTGCTGGAGGCACAGGACGCGTTCACCGCGTTCCGGAGCCGGCCGATGGGCCACGGGCTGGGGGCCATCCTCGTCACCCGCCACGAGATCGTCTGGGGCGCCACCGGCGTCACGGTCGAGTACGGCCCCACGACGTTCGTCCACAACTCCTACGCCTGGTACCTGGCCAAGACAGGCGTGGTCGGCTTCGCTGCGCTCATGCTGATCATGGCCACCGCCGTGATCGAGGCGATCCGCCGGCTCCCGACCACCCGAGGCAGCGCCGGACTCGCGCTGGCCCTGCTGCTCGCCTTCCTCGCGGGCGCGTGGGGTGGCCCGGCGCTCCACAACGTCTTCTACACGCCCATCCTCGCCTTCGCGATCCACCTCGCGCGCCAGCGAGACGCCGCCACGCCGGACGAGGACGTCGCCGCGCCCCTGCCGGATCGCACCCACGCGCTCCACGGGGCCGCGCGCTAACCTCAACCGGGCGAGGGCTCGTGGAGGCGGACATGCCAGACCCGGCAGGCGACGCAGGCGAACGCCGTCAGATCCTCGACCTCGTTGAGGCCTGGGGCGCACGTCAGGGCGCGGCCAAACCCTTCGAGCCCGGCAAGACCTACATCCCCGTCTCCGGAAAGGTCGTCGGCGGCCTCGAACTCCGCTTCGCGGCGGACGCCGTCCTCGACGGCTGGCTCACGACCGGTCGCTTCGCCATCGACTTCGAACGTGCCTTCGCGCGCTCCGTCGGCCTCCGCCACGCGATGTTCGTGAACTCCGGCTCCTCCGCGAACCTCCTCGCGATCTCCGCCCTCACCTCGCCCGCCCTCGAGGGCCGGCGGCTCCAGCGCGGCGACGAGGTGATCACCGCCGCCGCCGGGTTCCCCACGACGCTCAATGGCATCCTCCAGAACGGCCTCGTCCCCGTCCTCGTCGATGTCGACCCCTCGACGGGCAACGTCGATCCCGAGGGCCTGCGCGGCGCGCTCAGCGACAAGACGCGCGCCATCTTCATGGCGCACACCCTCGGCAACCCGTTCGACCTCGACGCGGTCATGGAGATCGTGCGCGAGCGCAACCTGTGGCTGATCGAGGACAACTGCGACGCCCTCGGCGCGAAGTGGGACGGCAAGCACACGGGGACGTACGGCGACCTGATGACGTGCTCGTTTTACCCGGCGCATCACATCACCACCGGCGAGGGCGGCATGGTGGGGACGCAGGACCCGCTGCTGAAGAAGCTCGTGGAGTCGTTCCGCGACTGGGGCCGCGACTGCTGGTGCGAGCCCGGCGACGACAACACCTGCGGCTTGCGCTTCGACTCGCAGTACGGCGACCTGCCCCACGGCTACGACCACAAGTACGTCTACTCGCACATCGGCTACAACCTGAAGGGCACCGACTTCCAGGCCGCCATCGGCCTCGCCCAGATCGAGTCGCTCGATGCCTTCGTCGCGGCGCGCCGCGCTAACTTCGCCGCGCTGTACGAGGGCCTGACGCCGCTCGCGCACAAGATCGATCTGCCGCGCTGGTTGCCAAAGGCTGAACCCTCGTGGTTCGGCTTCCCGATCGTCGTGAAGCCGGACGCCGGCTTCACCCGCGACGAACTCGTGCGCCACCTCGAAGGCCAGGGCATCGGCACCCGCCCGATGTTCGCCGGCAACTTCCGACGTCACCCCGCCTATCAGGAGGCAGCCCTGCGCGTCGCCGGCTCCCTCACCGGCGCCGACACCCTGACCGAACGCGGCTTCTGGATCGGCACCTGGCCCGGCATCACCCGCGAGATGCTCGACTACATGGTGAGCACCTTCGAGGCCTTCGCGCGGAAGTAGCCAGCGACCAGCCCTCGACTACGCCCCCAGCAGCTCGCGGATCTGCGTCGCGACGTAGTCCACCTGCTCCTCGGTGAGGTTGTGCCCGCTCGGCAGGTTGATGGCGTTCTCCGCCAGGTGCTCCGCGACCGGCATCCGCTTCGTCTCGTCGAGGAACACCGGCATCCGCTGCACTGCCGGGAAGAATGGGCGGCTGTCCACCATCCGCTCGCGCAGGCCGGCGATCAGCCCGTCCCGGTCCGTCGCGAACTGCCCTTCGAGCGCCAGCGACGACATCCAGTAGATGCAACGGTCGCCGGCGCGTTCGTCGTTCATCCGCAGGCCCTCGATGTCCGAGAGGCGGTCGCGGTACCACCCGAAGATCTCGCGCTTCTTCGCAACGAGGTCCTCGATGCGCTCCAACTGCGCGAGGCCGAGCGCGGCCTGCAGGTTCGTCATCTTGTACTTGAACCCGACCTCGTCGATGAGGAAGCCAGCGCCAGCGCGCCCATGCTCGTTCAACTTCCGCGCGCGCTCAAAGATCGCCTCGTCATCGGTGACGAGCATCCCGCCCTCACCCGTCGAGAGGATCTTCGCGCCCTGGAAGGAGAAGGCGGCGACGTCGCCCAGCGCCCCCGTGTGGGTGCCCTGGTACAGCGCACCCACCGAGGGCGCGGCGTCCTCGATGATCCGGATGCCGTGGCGGCGGGCGATCTCGCGGATCGGGTGCATGTCGGCCGGGTTGCCGTACAGGTGCACCGGCATGATCGCCTTCGTGCGCGGCGTGATCGCGGCCTCCAGCAACGCAGGGTCGAGGCACCACGAATCGCGCTCGACGTCCACGAACACCGGGGTCGCGCCGCAGTAGGTCACCGCACTCGCGCTCGCCACCCACGTCTGCGCTGGCACGATCACCTCATCGCCCTCGCCCACACCGAGCGCCAGCAGGCCGAGGTGCAGCGCCCCCGTCGCGCTCGAAGTCGCCATCGAGTAGCGGACGCCGATGTAGTCCGCGAACGTCCGCTCGAACTTCGTGAGGTACTCGCTCCACCGCTCGTTCCAGCCGTTCTTCACGGCGTCCGTCACGTACTCGACCTCGCGGTCAGTGATCGACGGCCCGGCGGTCAGGATCATCTTCGTAGGTCGGTACGAGGTGGACACGGGCCCTCCTGACGTCGGGACAGCGAAGTGCCGCCAGAGTAGGACGACTTGGCGCCAGTCGGAGTCTTTGCGGGCGAAGACAACAGGGCCTGGTAGTTGCTCATGGAGTTGTTGCCCGCAGCCGCTGGCGAGTAGTCGCCAACCACCTGCTACACTGAATCCAGACGAAGGGGAGTAGCCCCCAAAGGCGCGACCGTCAGTACGGCCTTACCAGCCCGGTCACGCTGCCCTCGATCCGTCGAGGCGGGCCAGACCTTCTGCCTGACCACGTGGTCGACAGAAGGAAGTGCCATGTCTCCGGACTTCGTTATTTGGGCGGCATTCCTCGCGTTTGTCGTCGCCCTCCTCGCGCTCGACCTGTTCGTCCTGCATCGAGACGCGCACGAGGTCTCCGTCCGTGAGGCTGCAGGCTGGAGCGCGTTCTGGGTCGCGCTCGGACTATCGTTTGCCGGAGTCATTTGGGCCACACGAGGCGGGGCGGCCGCGGGGGAGTACCTCGCGGGCTACCTGATCGAGAAGAGCCTCTCGGTCGACAACGTCTTCGTCTTCGTCCTCATCTTCTCGTTCTTCGCGGTGCCCGCCGCCTACCAGCATCGGGTGCTGTTCTGGGGCGTCCTCGGCGCGCTCGTACTCCGCGGAGTCTTCATCGTCGCGGGGGCAGCGCTACTCGAAGCGTTCCACTGGGTCCTCTATCTGTTCGGCGCGTTCCTCGTCTACACCGGCCTCAAGATGTTCCGCCACGAGGATCTGGCGCTGGACCCCGGCGAGAACCGAGTCCTCCGCCTGCTCCGACGCTTCGTGCCGATGACCACCGAGTACCACGGCCAGCGCCTGTTCATCAGGCAGGCAGGCACGCTCGTCGCCACACCGCTCTTCGCTGTTCTGGTCATCGTCGAGACGACCGACCTGATCTTCGCCGTTGACTCCATCCCGGCGATCTTCGCCGTCACTCGTGACCCGTTCCTCGTGTTCACCTCCAACGTGTTCGCCATCCTGGGCCTGCGGGCGCTCTACTTCCTGCTCGCCGGCGTCGCGCACCGCTTCGTCTACCTGAAGGCCGGCCTCGCGGTGATCCTCGTCTTCGTAGGCACGAAGATGCTCATCACAGACCTGTACCACGTGCCGATTGGCGTATCCCTCGGCGTCATCGCCTCCGTCCTCACTCTCTCGATCACCCTCTCGCTGCGCTCGAAGCGCACCGTCGAGGCCGAGCATGCGGTCGCGATCCCAGACCCCTTCGGCCTCATCACGGAGCATCACGATGGCCGCGCCCCCTCCGAGGACACCCAGCGGTAGGCGTACGATGCCCAGGCCTCGGCGTATCGCCGAGGCCACCGGAAAGTGCCCGTCGTGGCGACCTCTGACACCCCGGCTATCGAGGAGGGCGACGCTGCCCGCGATCCCTGGGCGATCCCGCTCGTCGACGGCGCCCACTCGCGCATCCCGGAGTCGTTCGCGGCGCTGAGGTACCGGGACTTCCGGCTCCTACTGGCCGGGCTGTTCATGGCTCTCAGCGGCTGGTGGATGATCATCGTCGCGCAGGGCTGGCTGGTCCTGGAGATGACCAACCGTGCATCGGCGGTCGCGCTCGTCAGCGCCATGCTCTCGCTCCCGTGGCTGTTGCTCGCGCCGTTCTCAGGCGTCCTGGCGGACCGCATCTATCGCAAGCACCTCCTGCTCACCACGCGCCTCACCGTCGCGGTCCTGATGCTCGTCGAAGGCGTCCTCATCCTCTCCGGAGCGATCGAGTTCTGGCACATGGTGCTGCTCGCCTTCCTCGCGGGCTGCGCGTTCGCGATGGACATCCCCGCGAGGCAATCGCTCATCCCCGACACTGTCCACAAGTCTGTCGTCGCCAACGCCGTCGCGATCAACACCAGCGTGTTCTCCATGACCACCATCGCCGGCCCCATGGTCGGCGCCGCCATCCTCGGTTGGCTCGGGCCAGGCGGCTGTTTCCTCGCCAACGCCGTGGGCAACGCGTGCCTCGCGGGTGCCATCTTCCTCATGCGCATCCCGAGGCGTGACCGTGTCGGCCGTATGAACTTCATCGGCGACTTCATGGGTGGCCTGAAGTACGTCCGTACGCAGCCGCTGCTCCTCCTGCTCTTAAGCGTGACCCTCACGCTCATCCTCACCACACGCTCCTGGCAGCAGATCGCGCCGGTATTTGTGCGCGACGTCTGGGGGCGAGGCGAGGGCAGCCTCGGGATCCTCTACACGGCCACCGGCGTCGGCGCCGTCGGTGGCGCGTTCGCCGTCCTCGCGACATCACGGCTCGAGCGCCGGTGGCGTGTCTACGCCATCGGCCTTGCAGGGGCTGTGATCGGCGTCGCTGGCTTCGCGTTCAGCCCCAACCTCGGCATCGCCGTCGCCTGCGTGCTGTTCGTCGGCCTCGGCCAGCAAGTCGCCGACACTACCTCACAGACCGTCATCCTGGTGCGCACGCCGGAGGAACTTCGAGGGCGCATGATGGCGCTCTCCAGCCTGCTCTCCGGGATCCAGCCACTCGGCACCATGCTCACGGGAGTCACCGCAGACATCGTGAGCCCTCAACTCGCGGTCGGCGGTGGCGCCCTGCTCGCGGCCGCCGCGTTGCTCCTCGTCTTCGCGAGGTCACGCGAAACCCTCCGGACGTTCTGAGGGCGCTGAGTTGGAGCCCCTAGTGGAGACGGGCATGCAGAACGGCGGCCTGAGCGGCCGCCGTTGTCATCAACTCCAGAGGTCGCGTGCGGCTAGCGGTCGCGCGACCCCGCAGCGCCACCGGCGCGGCCCGCGACGCGCGCCGGCGCCTCAACGGCAGGCAACACCTTCGGTGCTGGCGCCTGCTTGACCTTCATACCGGTACGTTTGTCTGACATCGATGTCTCCTTTGGCTCTCAGTGCTCGTGCTCAGCGGTCGCCCTGGATGTGATCGACGACTTCGTGCGTCTCGACGATGGTTGAGCGACGCGCGAACGGCGCGAAACTGCTCCAGAAGAGCAGGGACAGCGCTAGCCCCGCGAAACCCGCAACCATGAGGATCACGCCAACCACCGTGATGTCGATCCCCGCCATCGTCACGTTGACCGCCCAGGTCAGTACCGCTCCGACCGTGATCAGCAACAGACAGAACCCGATGTTCGAGTTGCCCAGTGAGGTGTTCATGCGCAGCTCCATGTGATGCCGCGCCCTCGCGACTGATCGCTTAGACCGAGACGCCCCGGCGGCCCACGAGCATGCGGAACACGAGGATGACCAGGATGGCTCCGCCGGCGGCAATCAGGACACTCCGGACGTTGAAGCCCGTGATATCGCCGTAGCCGAGCGCAGTGCTAATGAAGCCACCGACGAGCGCCCCGGCCACGCCCAGCAATCCCGTCAGCAGCAGACGCCGCGGCCCCGTCGCAACACCGCCGCCCAACGCGAACTCCGCGAGCAGTCCCGCGACGAGTCCGATGAGGATCCAGGTCAGAAGTCCCATGCCCGTACTCCATTCTTCAGTGCCCGCCCGGCACCTCGCGGCACCGTGCATCTCCCCCGACACCAGCGCCCAGATGGCGCATGTCCACTGTGTCTCGCCGGGCATGTCAGAAGCGTGCCAACGCATGGTCCCCGCTCGCGTTGCTCTCGCAGTGTCCGGCGAAGCCGCTGCACGCAGAGGCAACAGGGGCGCTCCCTCCCGGTCAGACTGACTCTAGCACTATTGGGAACGGCCAATCGTTCTAGCAGCGATCTCCAACCTCGCGAGACTCGCCCCAAATTCGAGGCCGCTCCAACCGTGCTGCGGCGACACCTCCCCTAGAATGCGCCGCACCGAACGGATCTCGAATCGAACGGCAAGACACATGGCAGACCTCGCCACCGAACTCCGCGTCACGGACCCGGGTATCCGCGCGCTCTTCACGCGCAACTCGCGTTGGCAGGCCTGGCTCGATGTCGAGGCCGCTCTCGCGGACGCCGAAGCCGACCTCGGCATGATCCCGCGCGCCGCCGCCGACGAGATCGCACGCAAGGCGCACCTCTCACTGATCGACATCGCCCGCGTCGAGGAAGGCCTCCGCGTCACCGGCCACCCACTCGTCCCCTTGATCTGGGAACTCGACCGCATCTGCGAGGGCGACGCAGGCGGGTTCGTCCACTGGGGCGCGACGACGCAGAACATCACTCAGACCGGACAGATCCTGCTGATTCGCCGCTCGCACGCCATCTTCATGGGCCAACTTGCCCGGCTCCTCGAGGGCTTCGCGAACCTCGCCGAGCGCACGCGCGACCACGTCATGCCCGGTCGTACACACGGCCAGCACGCCGTCCCCGCGACATTTGGATACAAGGTCGCCGTCTGGATCGACGAACTCGTACGTCACGTGGATCGCCTGCGCGAGTGCGAGCCCCGTACCTTCGTCGCGATGCTCGGCGGGGGCGCCGGCACGCTCGCATCCTTCGGCGACCAGGGCCGCACCGTGCAGGACCGCCTCGCCCAGAAGCTGCGTCTGAACTCGATGCCTGTCCCCTCCCGGGTCCTCCTCGACCACGAGGCCGAGTACGTCCTCGTCCTCGCGATGCTCGCGGCGACGGCGACGCGCATCGCACGCGAGATCTACACACTGATGAAGGAGGAGTTCGCCGAGGTCGAGGAACCGATCACCGAGGGCACCGTCGGCAGCAGCACCATGCCGCAGAAGCGCAACCCGAAGCTGAGCCAGGACATCATCACGCTCGGCGCTCAGGTCCGTGCGCAGGCGCCACTCGCCCTCGAATCGATGATGGCCGAACACGAGGCAGACCGCGCCATCACCAACATCGCGGCACGCGCCATCGAGGAGGCCTGCACCGCCACTGGCGACATCCTCGAGCGACTTGTCATGCTCGCTGAGGGCCTGCAGGTCTTCCCCGACCGGATGCGCCGCAACCTCGACCTCTCTGGTGGCCTCATCATGTCGGAGACGCTCATGCTCGAACTCGGCCGCGAGATGGGCCGCCAGCGTGCGCACGACGTCATCTACGATCTCGCGCAGGAAGCCGCCACCAGCGACAAGCCCTTCCGTGACCTCCTCGCGGGACACGAGGAGGTCATCTCCCGTCTGACCCCGGCCGACATCGACCGCCTGCTCGACCCGATGAACCACATCGGCCAGTGCCGTGAGATGGCCGACGAACAGGCGGCAGCCGGCCGCCGAGTCGCTGCCGCAATCCGAGCCCGGACGGAGTCTTAGACCCGAGCGTCGATCGTCGGCTCGGTCCGTACGCCAGCCACCTCTGAGTCTGCCCACGCCACGCTCCCGCCCCGCAAGCGTGGCCGGCAGCGTGGCGATACCCTCCATGTCATCGGCCGGACCGGAGGGCGCCCGCATGTTGTTCACTATCGAGGGGAAGACACCCCGCATCGCGCCGACTGCCTGGATCGGCCCTGGCTCCTTCGTGATCGGTGACGTGGTCATCGGCGAACGATCGACGGTCTGGCCCGGCGCGGTCATCCGAGGCGACTTCGCCCCGATCCGCATCGGCGACGATGTCCACATCGAGGACAACGTGGTGCTGCACTCCGGCGGCGGGCTCACCCTCGGCAACAACATCACGATCGGCCACTCCGTGGTCGTACACGGGAAGTCGATCGGGAACTGGGTCCTCCTCGGCAACAACTGCACCGTCCTTGACGACAGCGTCATCGAGGACTCATGCATCATCGGTGCGAACGCGCTCGTGTCCCCACGCGAGACCATCCCCACTGGCTCGATCGTCCTCGGTGTACCCGGTGTCGCCACGCCTGCCCGCCCCGATCAACTGGAGCGCCGGCGCTCCGCCCAGCAGTCAGGCGCCGCCTGGATGAGCGGCTACTACGGCAACGCGATGCGCTATCGGGCCGCCGGCATCGAAGAGCGCCAGGTCTGGACACCAGCCTCTGGTGCCGTAGGCGATCTTCCGCCTGGCTGGGCTCCGCAGCCCAGGTGAGTTGACCGGAGTACCCCATGCCGAGCCAGGATCCACGCCGGATCGTGATCGTCGGTGCCGCCGGACGCGACTTCCACAACTTCAACGTCGTCTATCGCGATGACCCGAGCGCGCACGTCGTCGCATTCACTGCGGCCCAGATCCCGGGCATCGCCGGGCGCCGCTATCCCCCCTCTCTGGCCGGAGCGCGGTATCCAGAGGGCATCGCCATCGAGCACGAGGCAGCGCTCGCGGCCATCTGCCACCGCGAACAGGTCAACGAGGTCGTCTTCGCCTACAGCGATGTCCCCCACGAACAGGTCATGCACCTCGCTTCACGCGCCCTGGCTTGCGGTGCGGACTTCACGTTGCTGGGCCCGGACACCACCATGCTGCACGCCGGCGTACCCGTCATCGCCGTCTCCGCGACGCGTACCGGCGTAGGCAAGTCGCAGACAGCCCGATGGATCACCCGGCGCCTGCGTGATCGCGGGCTGCGCGTCGTCGTGATCCGCCATCCGATGCCATACGGCGACCTCGAACGGCAGCGCCTGCAGCGCTTCGCCTCCATGGCCGACCTGGACACCGCTCAATGCACCATCGAGGAACGGGAGGAGTTCGAGCCGCATGTCGCGGCAGGGACCGTCGTCTACGCCGGCGTCGACTACGCCGCCATCCTCGAGCAGGCAGAACGTGAGGCCGACGTCATCGTCTGGGACGGCGGCAACAACGACTTCCCGTTCATTCGGCCTGATCTGCACATCGTCCTGACGGACGCCCTGCGGCCCGGAGACGCCGACCGGTTCCACCCGGGCGAGGCGACCCTGCGCATGGCCGACGTGGTCGTCATCGCGAAGACGAACGCGGCGTCGTCCGAACAGATCGCCGAAGCCGAGGACGAGGCGCACCGCCTGAACCCGCGCGCTCGAGTGGTGCGAGCGTCCTCGCTAGTGACCCTCGACGCCGTCGACTCCCTCCGCGGCCACCCGGTACTCGTCGTCGACGACGGCCCGACACTCACCCACGGCGGCATGCCATACGGTGCCGGCTACGTCGCCGCGGTCGAGGCGGGCACAGTGCCGGTCGACCCGCTTCCATACGCGGACGCGACCATTCGAGACGCGCTCGCACCCTACCCCCACATACGTTTCACGCTGCCCGCCCTCGGATACAGCACCGACCAACTCGTCGCCCTCGAGCGCAGCATCGCGGCCGTCGCGGTCGACACCGTCATCTCGGGGACACCGATCGACCTCGCCGCGCTCGTGCACGTCCCGCAGCGCATCGTCCGCGCGCGGTACGAGTTCGCAGACTCAGGGGATCCCAGCCTCGGTGCAGCCATCGACGCTGCAATCGCGCGACTGATCGCGTAACACCTCGCAGGCAGCCGGTCACCACCGCCCGGCTACAATCCCGCCGGACGACCCGACACGTTCCATGGCACCGAGGAGCCTTCGCATGGCGGAGCGGAACCCGGGCAAGACCAGCGCGCAGCCGTCGGCGAAACGCGCCACGACGAAGGCCTCCGACGGGAACGCGAGCGCTGGCCGCAACCTCGGTCACATAGCCTCGGGTGCCGAGAGTGGATAGGAAGCGCGCGATCCTCTGGGACAACGATGGGGTCCTGGTCGACACGGAGAAGTGGTTCTTCGAGGCGAACCGACTGGAGTTGGCAGCACTCGGGGTGACGGCCACCTGGGCACAGTTTGCGGAGATCAACCTGAGTCAGGGAGTGAGCCTGCTGTCACTCTCCGGGCTGGAGGGCAAGGACCTTCGGAGTCTCTATTCACGGCGCGACGCCCGCTACAGCGAACTGCTCCGGACAGAGGAACTCGCGATCCCCGGCATGCTTGAGTTGCTGCGGCGCATGAGAGAACACTGCTTCACCACGGGGATCGTGACGGCGTCACACCGAGAGCACTTCGACCTCATCCACGGACGATCCCGCATGCTCCAGCACGTTGACTTCGCGGTAGTGCGGGAGGACTACCCGAAGGGGAAGCCCTCTCCAGACAGTTACCTCGCAGGTATCAAGAGGGCCGGCCTGGCCGCGAGGGACTGCATCGCCGTCGAGGACTCACCACGTGGCATCACCGCTGCCCGGGCGGCAGGACTCGAATGTGTCTTCTTCATGCCCGGCGGAGTTGGAGCGGATCGAGATGTCGGCGAAGTGTTCGCCCGGGCCGGCTCGGCGGAGGAACTCGAGGTGGTGCTCAGGCAATGGCTTCGCCACTGAAGCATCGATGACATGGAGCGTGAGATGCCCGAAGACTCCATCGCCTTGCTGCTCACACAGATCGACGGCGCACGCGCTGAACTGCGCGCCCTTCTCAGAGGCCTCCCTGAACAGGCCATCACGCAGAGGCCGCCGAGCGGAAAGTGGTCGGTCCTCGAGAACGTGAGGCACCTGCTCTTTGCTAAACAGGCACACATCGCCAAGTTACTCCGCGAGCGCCCCGCGTGGAGCCCGCTTGGCTTCACCCCGGAATCGATGCGTGCGACGAGGAAGCTACCGGAGATCACCGCGGACGGCCCAGGGATCGACGGCGTGTGGGCCGCATGGGACGACGTCCATCAAGGGACCGTGCGTCGCGTCAACGCGGCACGCCCACCAGAAACGGAACGGGCGCTTACCCGGCACCTCAAGCACCTGCAAGCGCACCAGCTGGTGATCGAAAGACTGGTGCGGCAACGATCGAAGTGACGGCTGAAGCCGAAGCCTCAACCGTCACTTCGCGCTTCATCTCAGTGGACTACGCGATGGCCCGGACCTCGCGTGCGCGCACCTCACCGACTGCCTCGGCAGTCACATTCGACTGGACCGACAGTCGTCGGAACCCTCGTACCGTGAGCCAGATGCCGAGGAACCCTTCCCAGAGGATTTCCGGCAGTGTGGCGAGGAAGGACGGCGCAGACATCTGTGGGTATACCCCGAACAGCACCGCCGTCGCCGAGGCCAGGCCAAACGCGCCGCCCACGAGACCTAGCAAAGCGATGCGTCCAGGCAGCAGGCGCGCCCGCAGCATCAACCATCCCAGGATGAGGCCGTTGCCGAGCGGCGCCATGAATGCCGGCCCAAGCAGGAACGTCGCGTCGTGGACAGACACCAGACCCTTCGCGACTGCAACCAGCGAGGCAGCGTCGGTGCCGTCGTCGAGGACACCTTCCCGGCGCAGCATCATCACGCCGACCAGGCTCACGATGCCGACCGCGATGATCGACGACTCAACGACTCGTGCGGTCACATATGCGAGCGCCCCGCCTTCGCTCGTCCGCCTCAAGAGGGGGAACAGCACCACCGCGGTGCCAATGTTCGTAACGATGAGGGCCACCTCGAGCAGCGCCCCCAATGAGACGCTCCAGTCCGATCCCCCACCCAGGACGAATGTTGAGTCGCCGAGCACGGGCCCGTAGAGAGGCAGGGCCCCGATCGACGTGATGAACGTGAGGATGAACAAGACTCCAACGACCAACGCCGTGCGGCGTTCCGATTCCATGGTGACGGCCTTTCTGTCATTCGGTATACGGTGTACACCTCGTGAGTGGGACTCTAGGTGTACGATGTACACCTGTCAAGGAGCAGAGTCATGTCGAATCAACACCCCGCTCGCACCCGTCTCACTCAGGAACGCGTCGTCACCGCCGCCCTCGAGCGAGCGGATCGCGAAGGGGTCGCCGCCCTGACCATGCGCACGCTCGCCGCCGAGCTCGGCGTGGTTCCCATGGCGCTCTACAAGCACGTCACGAGCAAGGAGGATCTGATCTCCGAGGTCGTCGACCGAGTGTTCGGAGAGGTCGAGTTCCAGGTGACCACCGGTGACTGGAAGGGCTCGCTACGCCAGCGCTCGTTGTCGCTGCGCGCCGCGTTGGCTCGCCACCCCTGGGCCATCGGGATGATGGAGGGGCGGATCCAGCAGGGACTCGCCAGCCTGCGCCACCACAACGCCGTGATGGGTTG
>SCVR01000297.1 GCA_004296805.1 Dehalococcoidia bacterium | reverse complement strand
CGGAGCGCAACTTGGAGGTGGCATGCCGCTCGAAGGCATCGGCCACCTGCTCCGGCGGGATGCCGTGTCCATCGTCGCTCACGCGGATACGGTCGGCGCCGCCGCCCTCGATCTCGACCTCGATTCGCGTGGCGCCGGCGTCGAGCGCGTTCTCCACGAGCTCCTTGACCACCGATGCCGGGCGCTCGATTACCTCGCCCGCGGCGATCCGTGCGGCCACCTCGGGCGGGAGCACGCGGATGGGCGGCCGTTCGGCGCTCACGAGGCGTTCACAGGTGGCTGACAGTATCGATCTCGAATCTGGTTGCCGCGTGATCGGGCGCTACCTAGCATGGCTGTGGCGGCCCGAAGACGAAGGGACGGATGCAACTCACCCGAACGCTTCGCCCCCTGGCAACCGCCGCCGTGGCGCTCCTGCTCGGCCTGGCGCTGCTCCCCGCGCGCGACGCCCCGGCCGCGCCCGTTGCCTCGGTGCGCCCCTCCGAACTGATCGCCCCCTCCGCCGACGCTCGTTCGCTGGCCGTCCAACCGCGCGCGGGACTCGATGCGTCCGTCCTGGTGACGGCGCTCGGCCGGATGCACCTGGAGGCGCGCGCCACAGGAGGGGCCGTCGACCCGGTGCAGGTACGCGTCCCGGCGGGCGAGGACTCCCGCGCGCTGGCGGGCCGTCTCGCCGGCAGCGGCCTCGCGGCGAGCGTGGAGGAAGACACCGCGGTGCACGCGGCCGGTGTCCCAGCGGCGGCACGCTACGCGAGCGGCCAGCAGACGGTGTTCGAGGCGTTGCGCCTCCCCCCGGTGTGGTCGGCCAGCGGCGGCGAGGGCGTCATCGTCGCCGTGGTGGACTCGGGCGTGGACTGGGACCATCCGGCGCTCGCGTCGCGGATCGCGGTGAACCAGCGCGATGCGAACTTCGACGGCCGCGACGACGACGGCAGCGGCTGCGCTGACGACATCGCCGGGTGCTCGTTCGTCTCGCCGGAGACGGCGGACCCCTCCTGTGGCGCGTTCTTCGCGTCGCCCAATTGGCGTGCCAGTGACGACGAGGGCCACGGCACGTTCGTCGCCGGGCTGATCGCGGCCGCCGGGACGCGCTCCGAGATCGCGGGCATCGCGCCGGGCGCACGCATCCTGCCGGTGAAGGTGCTGGACTGCACGGGCACGGGACGGATCGCCGAGGCCTCGGCCGGCGTGCGCTACGCAGCGCGCATGGGCGCGAAGGTGATCAACCTCTCCTTCGGCACCCGCACGGACTCCCCCGCGCTGCGGGCCGCGGTAGAGGAGGCGCAGCGCCTCGGAGTGCTGATCGTCGCCTCGGCAGGGAACGACGGCCGGCGTGGGGTCACCTACCCCGCCGCCTATCCGGGTGTGCTTTCGGTCGCCGCGAGCGGAGCCGTCGTCGACGGGGCGCTCGACTACACGCGCGTCGCGCCGTTTGCGGACTTTGGGGTCGGCGTCGGGCTGCTCGCGCCGGGCGTGGGCCTGCTGTCGGCGCTGCCCCCGGGACGGTGCGGCTTCGACGGATGGGTGTGCGAGGGTGGCCCGTATGCGCGCGGGGACGGCTCCTCGTTCGCCACGCCGGTGGTCGCCGCCGCCGCGGCACTCGTCTGGTCGCGTAACCCGGACCTGACCGCGGCGTTCATCGGCGGGATCGTCGGCTCCGCCCACCGCTCGGCCCTCCCCGGCGAGGCGGGCCTGCTCGACATCAGCCGCGCCGTGGAGGCACGGCTGTTTGCCGTGGGCGCGCCCGGGCTGAGCCGCGCGGCCGATGCGCCCGGGGCACGGCCGGGCCCCGCCGACTGATCGAGGGCGCACGCTAGCCCTCGACACCGAGGCGGGCACGGGCCTGCGCCCGCAGGTCGTACAGCCGTTGCAGCGCCTCCAGCGGCGAAAGCGCGTCCGGGTCCAGCCCCGCGAGGTCCCGCAGGAGCGACTCCTGCTCCGCGGCCGCGAGGCTCAGTTGGGCGCCCCGCTCGGATGTCGCGGTGGCGGGCACCCCGGCGTCCAGCGTGCCGGCCTCCAGCGCAGCGAGGATCTCGCGTGCGCGCGCGACGACGGAGCGCGGCAGCCCCGCGAGCGCCGCCACGTGCACCCCGTACGACTTGTCGGCGCCACCCTCCACGATGCGGTGGAGGAACACCACCTCCCCGCCCTCCTCGCGCACGGCGACGGAGCAGTTGGCGATGCGTGGCAGCG
>SCVR01000296.1 GCA_004296805.1 Dehalococcoidia bacterium | reverse complement strand
CCCATCGAGACGCGGAACGTGGTGATCGCGTCCGGCCTGATGCAGGCCGGGAAACGGCCCGCTGCATCGGCGCAGGTACCGGCAACGCTGCCCTCGATCCACGCGTCCGAGTACCGAAACGCCTCGGCGCTCCCGCTGGGGGCCGTGCTGGTCGTCGGCGCGGCCCAGTCCGGCTGCCAGATCGCGGAAGACCTCCTCGCGGCGGGGCGTCGAGTGTTCCTCGCGACTAGCCGCGTGCCTCGAGTCCCCCGTCGCTATCGAGGGCGAGACATCTTCGACTGGCTGAACACGGTCGGGTTCTGGAGCCAGCGGCTCGAAGACCTCCCCGACCCGGCAATGAGGCACGCCACGCAACCCCAGATCTCGGGCGTCGGCCCGCGCGGGCACACGGTCTCACTCCAGTGGCTCGCCGAGCGCGGCGTGAACCTCCTCGGGCGGTTCGAGGGCTACCAGGGCGGGAGCCTGCTCTTCGCGGGCGACCTCGGCGCAAACGTGCGGTTCGCCGACGAGGCATCTGCGCGGATGCTGGGGATGGTGGATGCCGCCATCGAGCGGCTCAGGCTGCAGGCACCACCACGCGAGGACGACCCTGTGGACCGTCCTCACCCCGATCCCGATGCGCTGGTGGCCCCGCGCGCCATCAATGCGGACGGAGAGGGCATCGGATCGATCGTCTGGTGCACCGGTTTCACCGCCGGCTTCCCGTGGCTCCACGTGCCGGTACTCGACGCTGCCGGGCAGCCGGTACACACGCGAGGCGTGAGCCCGGTCCCCGGCGTTTACTTCACCGGGTTCCCGTGGCTGACCTCGCGTGGCTCAGGCCTGATCCTCGGAGCGGGCGAGGACGCGCGGCTGGTGGTGGAGCACATCGCAGCGCGCGCGTCCTGATCGCACGCTACACGATCGCGTTGGCTTCTTCGGCCTGACGCAATGCCTCGTTGATGGCAGCCACGAGGGCCCGTGCAGACGTTGCGTCGAGCTCGACTGCCACTCGTTCCGTGATCGCGTCACTGAGGAAGTCGATGTTTAGCGCGTGTTCGTCGGTGAGTTGCACCGGGTGGTCATAGGAGACGATGGCGGTCTTCACCTTGAACCAACCGTGCTCGCCCTTGCCCGCTCCGGCTACTGGCGTTTGCTCCATGATGTTCGTGCACATGAGACGACTCCTCTCCACGCAGGCTAGGCGAGGTGCTTCTCGAAGAACGTCCAGACTTTGCCCCAACCGTCCATGGCTTGTTCCTGCCGGTAGGGCGGGCGGTCGTAGTAGAAGAAGCCGTGGCCAGCACCGTCGTAACGGTGGAACTCGTAGTCCTTCCCGTGTTGCTTCAGCGCGGCCTCGTGCTGGTCCACCTGGTCCGGGGCCGGAGAGCGGTCTTCGTTGCCAAAGATGCCGAGCAGCGGGCACGAGAGGTTGGCGGTCATGTCGATGGGCGCCACCGGACGCTTGTCGTTGAGGTCCTCGGGCTTCATCACCACACCTCCGCCCCAGAGGTCGACTGCCGCTGCAAACTCGTTGCTCTGGCAGGCCGTCAGGTACGTGTGGCGCCCCCCCGAGCAAGAACCGATCACGCCGAGTTTCCCAGACGCGTTGGACTGTGCCTTCAAGTAGCGCGCGGCGCCAAGGGTGTCACCCACGACCTGCGCATCCGGCACTCCGCCCGCCGCGCGCATCATGACCAGGACATCCTCCACCGTCCCGTGGCCCAGCCGCTCGTAGAGGTTGGCACAGATCGCGGCATAGCCGCGGCGCGCAAAGCGCAGCGTCGCCTCTTTGTACCAGTCGCTCCAACCGGGGGCGTGATGGATGAGCACGACACCGGGCACGCGGCCCGGAGCGGTGGGGCGCGCGTAGAAGGCACGGATCTGGTCGCCGTTGTGCCCGGCGATCATGACCGTCTCGGCAAGAATGCCTTCGGTCTGGTCAGTACGGTATGGCACGAGATTCCTCCTGCTGGTTGAAGAGCCGGTGTAGGTGAGACGCGCGGAATCATACTCCGCATGAGAAGCAGTCAACCGACCAACGAGAAGTGGGCTTACCCGGCGCTGTTGTCCCAGAAGTGGGTATGGGCGGCCGGCGCAATGTTGAGAGCGTCGTAAAGGGGTTGAACGGTCGGCGTCGCACCCGCGACCGCATGCTGCATGGCGCCCTGCCAGTAACGCTGGAGCGGCGTCAGGGCTTCCTCGTCGAATCGCGCCTCTTGCATCTGGAACGAACCCTGCCGGTACAGCACGGCGTCCACGGGATAGTCGACGTCGGACGCGCTGGTGCGGGTCGCATCGAACGAGAGCAGCCCCACACGCAACGCCTCGAACAGGCTCTGATCGTGCCGCCACACGCGGTCCAGGATCGGTTTGCCGTACCGAGACTCGCCGATGATGACGTACGGGGCGCCCGTCCGGACCTCCACCCAATTGCCCTCGGGGTAGATGAGGTAGAGGCGATGCTGGTCATCGCCCTCCAGTTGGCCGCCGAAGATGCAATGGAGGTCGAAGAAGAGGCCGCCCTCCATGAGCCAGTGGAGATCTTCGCGGCGGACGCGGCGGAGTTCCTCGGCCAGCACATTGGCGGCCATGTACATCTTTTTCAGTTCGCCTGACGACTCCTGCAGGCGCTCCTCGAAATAGGTCAGCGCCTTGTCCCGGATCGAGCGGAGTCCGCTCGTGAGGATGAACATCGAGTGGTTCTCGTACTGGTGTATGGAGATCTTCTTCGCCGTGGAGAGTTCTGTCCCGGACGTGATCCGGGTATCAGCGATGGCGAGGAGGCCCTCTTCACAACGCATCCCGAGGCAGAACGTCATCAGCAGGCTCGCTTCCCTGAGCAGGCATCGTAGCCCGCACCGCGCACGAGCACGAAGGGTGTTGGACGGGCTACCGGGCGAGTGCCGCTGTCGGGACGGCCCGGAAGATGCCCTCCTTGATCGCGTCATGGACCCGCGCCAGCCGAGCCTCAAACTCGCCCAGGAACTCATGGAGGCCAGCCTCCACCACCTCCTCGGCGTCTGCAGCGCCGAGGTCCAGATCCAACAACGCCAGCTCACGCGCGGCTGGCAGCGCCTGCTGGCGTGGTGTCGCCTCCGTGGCCCGCTCGAAGTGGCGGGTGAGCGTGGACACGCAGAAACGAAGGCTGCGCGGGAAGTCTTCGTCCAGCATGAGCAGCTCCGCGACGCGCCCTCCCGTAATGGCACCGCGGTACCGCTTCCGGAACGCCTCGAGAGCGCTGGCAGAACGCAGGATGCCCATCCACTGGTACGTGTCCAGCGTCCCGCCCACGTCCGCCGGGGACGGGAGCAGGATGAAGTACTTCGCGTCCACGATGCGGCTCGTCATGTCAGCCCGTTCGATGAAGAGGCCGCAGCGCAGCCACTCCCGGCCTTCGTTGAGGAGCACCGTGTTGTCGAAGAGGCCCACGATGGCGGCGACGGTGCGCTTCACGCTCGCCGTAAACGGACGCATCCCGGCCGTGTGCGGGGCACGCGTTGCCGACAGATAGAGCAGGTTGATCTCTTCGAACACCTCTCGGGAGATGTGTTCGCGAAGCTCGCGTGCCAGCGAGCGCGCGAGGGTGACCGTGGAACGAAGCGAGTTCGGGTTCGACTCGCTGAAGATGAGCCATTCGCCGGGCGACAGGTCCGGCGTCGCTGCGACAGCCTCGGCATACTCCTCCTCGGCGTCCAGGGCACCAACGAGGGCCGTCCAGAGTTGGGAGTCGTCGCCCCCCGCGGCACGCTGCTCGACCGACGCGTTGTAGTTCACCTCGGCCATCCGGGCGACGTTCTCTGCGCGCTCCAGGTAGCGCCCCAACCAGTAGAGGTTCTCCGCGACACGGCTCAGCACGTCGCCCTCCTCGCCTATGCGCCGCGCGGCTGACGCAGGACCCATGTGTCCTTGCTGCCGCCGCCCTGCGAAGAGTTGACGATGTACGAGGTGGAGTCGGACGCCACGCGCGTCAGCCCTCCGGGCAGCACCCACGACGACGAACCGGTCACCACGAACGGACGGAGGTCGGCGCGCCTGGGCTCCAGCCGCTCGCCGTCGAACGAGGGGATCGTGCTGAACTCCTGAAGCGGCTGGGCGATGTAGCCGGACGGGTTCGCACGGAGCCGCTCGCGGGCGGCCTGCAGGTCCGCCGCGCTCGCCTGCGGGCCGATCACGATCCCGTAACCCCCGGACGCGTTCGACGGCTTCATCACGAGGTCACCGAGGTTCGCGAGCATGAATTCAAGGTCGCTCGGCAGCGCACCGACATACGTGTCCACGTTCGGGATGATCGGCTCCTGCCCGAGGTAGTAGCGGATCGCCTCGGGGACGAAGCGGCAGGTCACCTTATCGTCCACGATGCCGTTCCCGATCGCGTTCACGATGGTGACATTGCCCGCCCGGTACGCGTCGAAGAGTCCAGCGACACCCAACGTTGAGTCCGCTCGGAACACGAGGGGATCGAGGAAGTCATCGTCCACGCGACGGTAGATCACGTGGACCCGTTCTAGACCAGTGGTCGCGCGGAGGTAGACGCGCTGTTTGTGTACGAGCAGGTCGCGCCCCTCGACTAGTTCGATCCCCATCTGCCGCGCCAGAAAGGAATGCTCGAAGTAGGCGGAATTGTAGGAGCCTGGCGTCAGAATGACCGCGCGTGTCTCCTCGGCCTCCACGCCTGCTGGGCGGACGGCCACGAGCATGTCCAGCAGCCGGTCCGGGTACTCGTCCACCGGCGCCACGCTGCCTCCGGGGAACAGGTCGGGGGCCACATTGAGCATCGTCCGCCGGTTTTCCAGCACGTACGACACGCCGGAAGGCGTCCGCAGGTTGTCCTCTAGCACCCGGAAGATCCCGTCGCGGTCACGGATGAGGTCGATGCCGGCAATGTGGGCCCAGACTCCGAGCGTGGGCTCAAAGCCGCGCATGCGCGCGTTGAAGCCAGGCGCAGACTCCACGAGTTCCGCCGGGATCACGCCGTCACGGATGCAGCGCTGATCCCCATAGAGGTCGGTGAGGAACTGGTTGAGCGCCGTGACGCGTTGCACCAGCCCGGCCTCAATAACCGACCACTCGCCCGCGGAGATGATCCGCGGGATCAGGGAGAACGGGAAGATGCGCTCGGTGCCAGCCTGGTCCTGGTAGACCGTGAAGGTCACCCCGCCGTTCAGTTGCTCCAGGTCGGAGGCCGCCTGACGGAGGCGGTACTCCTCCGCATCCCAGCGGCGGAAGCGTTCCGCGAACTCGACGTATGCCGGGCGATAGGTGCCATCAGGCGCGAACATCTCGTCCGGCCCGGCAAGTGTGCGGTAGCCGGAGAGCAGATCGGCCATACGCCTCGCTTCAGCGCGCCTGGACCGTCCTGACTGACCCGGCCCGGGCCTGCTTCGTAGGGGCCATCCCCGCTCGGGCCTGCGTCGAACGCGAGACCCGAATCAACGCGCGCGGTCGGTGTCCCGCGCAGTATCGGTGCGGCGCTCCCTGCAACTCCAGGCGAGCACAGGGGGCACCAGCGCAGACGCAGCAAAGTTCCATCGGTCCGCTCCCGTCCCCGTTGCTACCCCGGAGCATGCCGGGCGAAGGTTTCGAGGTCGTGGCGCGAATGTGAAACGCATATTACATGGCGACTGAAGGGAAGCCCCGCAACGAGGACCATCAGCACTCGCTCGGAGCCGGCTCGCGCTGAGTCGTCGCGTGCGCCCGATGTCCTTCGGCTGCGGCTGAGCGTTCCCGAATACCGGGACGGCGCAGCATCAACCAAACTCACTCGTCCGATGGCGCCGCCTAGGTGCACCGCGCGTAGATCGGCGTCCCCGCCGGGATACCGGATGGGAACAGCGCATCCCAACTGAGGTTGATCACGGCCGGTGCCGTTGGGATATAGCCAACCCACTGCCCCTTCGGATCCGTCGCCCAGAGGACGAGCCGTCCGGGCGCACATCCGGAGGCGGTCACGAGGGCGACATTGCTACCCCCGCGGAAGACGAACAGCCCAGAACTCCCCGGTGTCAGCGCGCCGCCGCCGGACGGCGCCGGCGTGGACGATCCGGGAGTCGTGAAGGTGTACCCGTTCGGCAACACGGCACCTACTCCACCGGCATTGGTCACCACCACTGACACCGACCCAGCCGTCGCCCCGGTCGGCGCCGCTGCCAGGATCTGCGTCCCACTGATCACGGTGACACTCGTAGCGGGCAATCCGCCCATCGTCACGATTGCGCCCGGCAGGAAGCCTTGACCTGTGATTGTGACGAGTGTGGCTACCCCGACCGGGCCCGAGGAAGGCGAGACGCTGGCGACGGAGAGCGCGCCCCCGGTAGAAGCGGGCGGGGTCGGAGGCACGGTCGACGTCGCAGAATAGGTGAACCCGGAGGCCAGTCCGCTGATGAGGCCACCCGGATTGGTGACGAGCACGACCGCTGACCCAACTGTGCCCGGCGGCGTAGTCGCCACGATCTGAGTTGAGCTCACGACCGAGACATTACTGGCGGCTAGGCCACCAAACGTGACCGTCGCCCCCGGGGTGAATCCGGTACCCGTCAGCGTCACGGCGGTCCCGCCGCCCGTGAAGCCGGTACTTGGTGCGATGGCCGAAAGCACCGGCGCCGTGAGTGTGTACGTGAACGCCGAGTTCAGTCCCCCCACCGATCCAGCGGCATTGGAGACCAGCACCGTCACCGGTCCAGCAGTGCTGGCTGGAGTGACTGCGGTGATTGACGTCATACCCACGACGACGACGTTCGTCGCTGGCTGCCCACCGAACAGGACAGTCGCACCGGGCACGAAGCCACTGCCTGTGATCGTCACGACGGTCCCACCGGATGGAGAACCCGTTGAGGGCGACACGGACGACACGATCGGTTGCGCGCTCGGGTTGGTCGTCGGGCCACCCGAGAAGGAAGCCGACGTGCCATCGGTGTTCAGCACCGTCGCCGTCGCGAGGCTGGTCCCGGTCGGAACGACGGCGGCAATGAGCGTGCTACTCACCAGGCCAACGCTCGTCACGGTGATGCCACCGATGGTCACGCTCGGGTTGGGAAGGAATCCGGTCCCCGTGATGTAAACCGTCGCGGTGCCTGCTGAACCAGTCACCTGGCTGAGCCCGGTGATCGAGACCGGACTCGTCCCATTCGTGAAGGTGAACGGATAGGAAGTGGTAGCAGCGGTCCCATCCGGGTTGATGACTGTCACATTCCCAACGCCGCTGCCCACAGGAGTCGTCGCGACGATCTGGGTGGGACTGACGACGGTGACAAGCGGTGAGTACGCGTTCCCGAAGACTACCGAGGCGCCGTTCACAAAACCCGACCCGGTGATGGTGACCAGGGTGCCGCCCGTGGTCGGACCGCTCGTTGGAGCGACCGTCCCGATGACCGGCTGGTCCGCAAAGGCCGTCGAAGGCATGAGCATGAGGGCGGCGAAGGCCACCACCACCGCTAGTCGACGTCGCACGGTGACACCCTCCGCTACCCCAACCGCATAACAGAGTACCTCCTTCATCATTACTTGGCGATTGGAGATTCACCCCCCTCGACCGCCCCCGGTACGTCCAAGACAGGCTCCGCTGAGCCACAATGCCCGCATGACCGCAGTCCGGCGCCTCCTCCCGATCACCTCGGCCGTCCTGCTTGCGGCGCTCGCCAGCGGTGTGGTCGGATTCGTCTACGCCCACGAGCCGGCGCGTGACGAGGTGGACCTGGTCGTCGAGCGTGAACGGCCAGCCGGCTCCGTCACGGTCGTCGGCGGCACGGTCGCCGAGGTGCGCGACGGCCGAATCCGCATCACGGGCGAGCGCGGCTCGACCGACCTCCCCATCGCCGCCGGCGCACCCAGCGAGGAACTGCAGTCGCTGCCGCCGAGCGGCCTCGCCACCGGCGCACGCGTCAACGTGGGAGTCGAGCGCTCCGACTACGGCGTGGCGCTTTCAGGCCTCGTGGTGGTGGCCGCACCATGACCCTGCGAGCGCGCCTCCAGATGTGGGCCACCGGTGCCGTCGTACTCCTCGCCGTGCTGGGCGGCGGGTGGGCTGGCATCCGTCTCGGCCACGCTGCCAGCGCTCCTCACGTCGAGCACGTGTCCGTGACCGCACCTGACGCTCTCTCCGGACCACCGGCCGAGGCGGGCCGGTCACCAGGCGGGTTCACCGGCTTCGGCGGCCCTCCGGCACTACGAGGCGAGGTTCAGCGCACTGGCCCGGTCGTCCGCTCGGAGTCTGGTCTGGTGGTGGTCGGCACCGCCGAGAGCAGCACCAGCGTCCGTTACACCTCACCCGAGCGACTCTTCCGCATAGGCCCGGCCAGCGCACCGATCACCGCCGGCGACCTCGTCCAGGTCCGCGTGAAGGACGGGCAGGTCACCGCGATCCTGCGCCTCCCGCCGAACCTCGAACAGGGCACCAACCGACTGAAGTAGCCGGTGATGGCCGAAGGCTACTGGGTGTGCCGCAGCACCTCGGCGTCCGCGCGACGGGCGACCGCCCGCCACGCGAGCACCAACGCGGCTGCGGCCAACACCACCACGGCGGCCAGGCCAAGCGCGATCCCCCACCAGTCGCTGTGCATCGTGAACGGGGGGACCACGCGCGTGCCCGAAGTGGTCACGCTCAGCGACGACAGCATCGCTCGCGCGATCCGCCGCCCGAGCAGGACACCAAGGGTGACCCCCAGGGCCGCCAGGACAGCCCATTCGAGCAACAGCGACCGCAGGATCTGGGCTGGGGTGATCCCCAGTGCACGCAGCACCGCGAACTCCGTCCGCCGCGCCCCGATCGCGATCACCGCGGTCACCACAAACCCTGCCGCCGCGAGGATCATCACGGCGACCGCTGCCACCAGCAGGATGCCGCTTCCGGACGCTACGAGGGTCGGATCGGCTCCGGTCTCCTCAACCATCGCCTCCTGCAGGAGGGGTTCTGCGATCCACACCGGCGAGGTGAAGCGCTGCCCGAGGCGTGCGGCCACGGCCTGCTGTGCCTCGATCGGGACTCCATCCGCGAAGTCGACCCAGAGTTCGTTCGCGTACGGCGCGGCGGCACTCGCGACCCCGGCGACGGCGCGCAACTGCCGGCGGTCGACCACGATGAACCCCGAGCCGGGATCCATCGTGGGGAACAGGTTCAGCGTGCCGGCTGCACGCACGGGCACCTGCACCCCATTTGCGAAGGTCATTGCGGTCACGTCGCCCTCGCGCAGCCCCAGTGACCTCAGCGCACTCTTGCTGAAGAGACCGGGCAGCGTAGCCGGCCCGCCGACCGACACAACGCTCTCGCGGCTCGGGGGTCCGGATGTCCACGACCATTTCCCGGAATAGGTCTTCGAACGCGCTCGCGTGTTGGAGAGCGCGAATGTCTCCTGCGCGCCGGGCTGGGTGTACGACGTCCAACCTGACGGCAGTTCGAAGTCGTACACCGTCGTCGCCTGCCCCTGCGCATTCACCCCCGCAAGGTCGTCGAGATACAACGCGCCGTCGCGCCGGATGAAGAGTGAGGCCTCCATGCGCAGGGCGACCAGCATCACTGGCCGCTGGACACCCTCGGGGATGGGCGCATTCATCTCTCGCCACTGCCCCGGCGCGATCTCGTCGAACCGGGCGTCGAAGTACTCGCCCGATGCATCGCGCAGCCGGGCTGACAACCCCGGCATCCGTCCCTGAAGATCCAGGTACATCTGCATCCGCAACGCCACCGCGGAATCGGGGATCACGAGGCCCGGCCCGGACTCAGAGGCCGGCTTGATCCGCTCGAACAGGGTCGACAGCGGCTCGTCCGCGAAATCGGACCGGGACCAGATCATCGACGTCACCCGCCCGCCCTCGTCGATGCCGATCACGGACATATCGCCGCCGCCCGCCATCCGGATGTTGCCCCGGTACGCATACGTCGCAGCCTCCACGCCCGGGATCGCGCGCACCTCCGCGAGGGGCTGCTGCATCCTTGGCCCCGGCTCACGGACACGGGCACGCAGGTCGACGCCCGTCTCGTAGAGTGCCCGTTCGCGGTATGACCGGCCGACCGTCGGGCCGTAGGACGCGGCGAACGTGGCCACCGCGGTCGCCATCACCAACAGCATCAGCAGTCGCGCATGCGTCGACGGAGCCCTCGAGGTCTGGCGCAACCCGACGGCGACCGCGACGCCTCGCAGCGGCAGCGCAAGGCGCACCGTGACCCGGAGTAACGGCGCATAGCAGCGCAGCACGAGTGCCGCGACGGCAAGCATTGCGACGAGCGGGAAGGAGAGCAGCAGCGGGTCACTGGACCATCCGCCCAGCGAGCCCGGGTCGAGCGCCGTCCCCTGCCGCTGCAGTTGCCACCACTGCAACACCGCGAGCCCCACCAGGGCGAGGTCGAGGTAGTAGCGCTGGACAAACCCTCGACGGCGCGGGCGCGCACGCTCGCGCTGGTCATCGATGACCCCCCGGCGCGCGGCAGCCCACGCGGGGAGCGCCATCGCCACCACCGAGAGGGCCGCACCCGCAGCAGCGAGCAGGTACGCCTCCGGCCCAACCGACACCGGCAGCGAGGCCCCCCCGGTCGACCGCTCGAAGATCGGAGCGTGGCCGAGCAACGCCACGACACGACCAGCAAGCCACGGCGCGACCGCCGCCGCTGGGATCGCGAGAACGGTGCCCTCGAACAGCGCCAACCCCACCAACTGCCCCACGCTTGCACCGCGGCTGCGGTAGACGCTCAGCTCGGCCGCGCGGCGCTCGGAGAGCATCGAGGCGATCAGCACCACGTAGAACCCGATCACGCCCACGATCTGCAGCAGGATGATCAGCAACGGCACGCGTGAGAACGTCTGCGCCTTACGGAACACGGCCAGTTGGTCGGCAAACGACGTGACCCCGTGCGCCTGCAACCCGAGGCCGACCCGCGCGTCCTGCTGCCAGGCGGCGATGCTCGTGAGCGCGTCCTCAACCTCACGCACACCGATCCCGCGGAGGTCAGGCAACAGCCCGGCACGGTGGCGGCTGCGCAGTTCCGGCAAGCGCTGCGTAAGCGCGCCGCGATACTGCTCCGCCGAGGTGAGCACCCACAGCCCACCCGCCCCCGGCTGCGGGTTGTCGATCGAGGGCTTCGCCGGCACCGACCACTCCCCGTCGGCGATCTGCCACCACAACTCCGCGGGGTCGCGCTGGCGCACGAAACCCACGACTGTCGCAACGGTGCTCGCGGTAGCGACCGCCGTGGGACGACAACGCACCTCGGCAGCGGCAGTCGCTGCGTCATCCGAACCGGGGACGCGCGGGCAGTCATCGACTGGTGGAAGCGTGAGGCGAACCGTGTCGCCGGCGCGGGCGAACCGCTGGTAGCCATCCGGCAGGACCACCTCGACGCCGGAGGCGCCGTCCGCCGGCAAGCGGCCCTCAGTCACTTCGGCATGCTCGGCAAGCGCGGGGATGCCCGACACGAAGGCCGGCCACGGATCACCGCCGCCCGCCTCTAGCGTGAACGTGACGCGCTGGGAACGCTCCTCGGTGATGAGGCCATGCCCCAACCACCCGACGTGTGCCTTAGTGACGGTGTCGAGCGCCAAGCGCCGCTGGGCATCGGCCGGGTCGCCGAGGGCCGTGTTGTCGATGTCGAGGTACAGCACCCGATCTCGCGGTGAAGCGAGCCCGCGGCCGAGGCGGAAGCGCAGGCCCAGGTCTGCCATCGCGTCCGCATAGGTAGGCACGGCACCCAGCAGCGTCGCCGCGAGCAACACACCGAGGCCGCTCGCCAGAAGCAGCCGCCAGTGCGCGCGCATCCGCTGCCGCACCACGAACCAGCCGGTCAGGAGTCGTCCCACGGGGCCGGAGTCTACGCGTCACCCGCGAGGTGCGGTGGCCACACGTACAATCCCGCGCGTGATCCGCATCCGCTCGCTCGCTGTCCTCGCCGTGCGGCGCATGGCCGCCCATTGGCGCCTCTTCGCCAGCGCTGCCTTGGGCGCCGTCGTCTCGTCGGCCATCCTCTCCGCGACCGTCATTTACGCGGACACCATCCGCGACCTCGGCCTGCGGCATGCCCTCGAGCAGCCGCCAGCCGAAGCCCTCGCCGTGACGTCAGCGCGCGACGCGGCCTCCGCCCGCCGCGACGAGTACCAGCGGTCGTCGCAGCGGATCGAGCGCACCGTGCGCGCCGCGCTCCGCGAGGCCGCCGGCGACATCGTCCGCCAGGGCACCAGTCAGACCTTCTACCTGACGTCACCGGATGGGAAGCCGGATGAACGCGACTCGCAGCGGCCGCGCGCCGTCCTGCGCTTCCGGGACGGACTGGACCAGCACGTCACCGCTGTGGCGGGGACACCTCCGCGCGGCCCCGCACCCGGTGACCCGGCACCCGTCCCAGTGACGGTGGCCATCGACCTCGCCACGCGCAGCAAGGTCGCGGTGGGAGACCGCTTCGACCTCCATGCATGGTGGGACCCAACCCGGCCACCACTCCGAGTACAGGTCGCGAGCATCGTGCGAGCGAACGATCCGGCTGAGGCCTACTGGAAGACCTACCCCACGGCCATCGATGAGCCGGCCGGCGGCTGGCCATCGTTCGTGTTCCTCCTCCCTGAGGAGGCGTTCTTCGGTGCACTATCAGCCCGAGTCCCCACCGCAGGCGCGACCTATCACGAGGCCTACGCGATCGACTTCGACGGACTCAACGCGCGCAACGCGGCGGGAGTAGCGAACGCCGTCCACGGTCTCCCGGAGGCCCTCTCCGCCGTCGAGCGCGACGCCAGCGTCCGCACGGACCTGGAGAAGGTGCTGCGCGGCTTCGACGATCGCCTGTTCTTCGTGCGGATCCCCCTGTTTGTGCTGTTGCTCCAGATCGGCGGCATCGTCGCGTACTACCTCGTAATGGTGTCCACGATGTTGGTCGAACGGCATGCGCCGGAGATGGCGGTGCTCCGCAGCCGAGGGGCCAGCCCGACTCAGTTGCTGCTGGAGTTCGGAGTGGAAGGGTTCCTTCTCGCACTCCTGGCATCGGTCACCGGCCCATTCCTCGCGGCCGGGCTCATCAGCGCCCTTGGGCCCACCCCACCGTTCGAGGCGCTCTCCGGCGGCCGGCCGCTCACCGTGCACATCTCGTGGCTCTCGTACGTGTTCTCACTTGGCGGCGCGCTCCTCGCCTTCGCCTCATTCATGCTTCCCGCGTGGCGCGCGACTCGCACGACAGTCGTTGAGTTCCGTCGCGCCTCAGCGCGACCTAAGCCGGTGCCCGTGTTCCTCCGCTACTACCTCGATGTCGCACTGGTGCTGCTGCTCGGGATCGTCTTCTGGCGTCTCAGGCAGAACGACCAGCTGTTCACCCGGACACTCTTCGGAGATCGCCAGTCCGACCCGCTCCTGCTCGCCACCCCGGCAGTGATCATGGTCACGGTGGGCGTGGTGTTCCTCCGTCTCTTCCCCCTGGTCCTCCGGCTCGTTGCGTGGACGCTCTCGCGGATCGCCGGCGCTGCCACGCTCGTCGGCATCCGCTCGCTCGCCCGCGATCCCACGCACTATTCGAGGCTCGTGCTGATGCTGATGCTCGCCACAGGCGTGGGCATGTTCGGCGCGACCTTCTCGTCCACCCTCGACCATTCGTACGAAGATCGCGCCCGCTACCCGGTAGGTGCGGACCTGCGCGTCGCCGACTTCCGAGGCCTCTTCGGACAGGGCGATATCGCGTTCGCGCGTGCGATCCAGGGCGCCCCGGCGGAGCGCGTGAGCCTGGCCAGCCGTAGCGAGGGCACCGCACAACGCGACGGGAAGTCGGAGCCGCTCCAGATCCTCGGTGTCGACCCAACGACCTTCGGTGCGGTTGCCTACTTCCGCAAGGACTTCGCACGAGGCTCGCTGTCGTCGATGCTCTTGGCCCTCGCCGACAACGGCGTGAAGCCGCAGCCGGCACTCATACCTGAGGGCACACATCAGATCGGGGTGTGGGCGAAGTTCGCCGACATCCGTGGCCCGATCAGCCTCCTCGTCTCGGTGCGCGATGCCAACGGGCGCGCCGAAGTCTTGCCGCTGGGGACCGTGCGGCCGAATGACCCATCGACCAGAGAGTGGCACTTCTTCGCCGTCAACCTCGATGCGCGGCGCAGCGGCCCGGGTTCTCGTCCGCCGCTCGCCCAACCCATCACCTTCGATGCGGTCTACACCGCAACCGTCAGTGCGATCGCAGCACAGCGCGGCGTCGTGCTCTTTGGACCTCTCATGACGACGAGCGCGTCGTCAGGCAGCGCGCCCGAAGGCGACATCGGCACACCGTTCGAGGGCGCTCGCGTCGCACTCGACTTCGCCTCACCGAACTTCGAGGTCATTCAGGGACAAACCGTGGCGCGTGTCACCGACACCGTCACGACCGCCTCTGACGCTCCTCCGGGCCTCAACGCAGCAGCCCGATACGAGTGGTCCGACACTCGAGTCGCGCCGCGAGAACGAGGCCTGCGCCCGAAAACGGACGGACAGCCGATGCTGGTCCACCTGTCTCAGGCTTCGGCGGGCCGCCTCGGAGTGAAGACCGGGGACACCTTCCGGTTCCTGGTCGGTGGAACCTACGTGGACGCCCGCGTCGGCGAGACCTTCGACTTGTTCCCCACCTACAACGCGAACTCAGAACGCGTCGGCTTTGCGGTCGTCGACGGCTCACGCCTCGCCGCAACGGCGAACGCCTCGCTGTCGACGCAGAAGACCGCGCTGAACGAGGCGTGGTTCACAACCTCGGATCCGGGACGGACACGCGCCGCCCTCGCCGCGTTCGCCCCCCAGACGGTGCTGGACGCCCGGGCGGAACGCGCCAGGCAGGGCGAGGACCCACTGATCGCGGCGGGTTGGGCGGGGATCCTCGGCATCTCGTTCGCGACCGTCCTCACGCTCTCCGCGATCGCGTTCATCCTCTACTCCTACCTGACCGCGCAACGACGTGCCCTCGAGTTCGCCATCCTCCGCACTCTCGGCTTCTCCCGCGTGCAGGTGTTCCTGGTCGTCGCCATCGAGTACCTGGCGATCGTCGTCGCAGGCATGGGCCTCGGCACGGTGGTGGGACTGCAGGTCGGACGGAGGATGATGGACGTGCTGGGGATCAGCGAGGGCGGCACGGCGGTGCTGCCGCCGTTTGCTCTCTCCGTCTCCTGGTTCCAGGTGTTCACGGTCTGGGGCGTGCTCGGCGCGACGTTCGTGCTGACCATGGCCGCCGTCGTACTACTCTACGTGCGCCTCGCCATCCACCGGGCGTTGCGCGTGGGCGAAGGATGACCGCCGTGACGCAGGCCCCAACGCCCCCGTACGTCCAGTGCGAGGACGTCTTCAAGATCCACAAGACTCAGGAACTCGAGGTCGTCGCGCTGCGCGGGCTCGATCTGGCCGTCGGGACTGGCGAGGTGATGGCGATCGTCGGCGCGTCCGGCTCCGGCAAGTCGACGCTGCTCAACATCCTCGCTGGCCTCGACCAGCCCTCAGCGGGCCGCGTCCGTGTGGGCCAGCGCGATTTGCTCACCATGAACGACGAGGAACTCGTCGACTACCGCCGCGCCGAAGTGGGCTTCGTGTGGCAGCAGACCGGACGCAACCTCCTCCCCTACCTCACCGCCCGCCAGAACGTCGAGGTACCGCAGTTGGTGAACGGCGTATCGCGCCAGACCGCCGGCGCCCGCGCCCTCGAACTGCTCGCGCAGGTGGGACTGCAGGCGAAAGCCGACCACCGGCCGAACCAGATGTCCGGCGGGGAACAGCAGCGTGTGGCCATCGCCGTGGCGCTCGCGAACCAGCCCCCACTCCTGCTGGCAGACGAACCCACGGGCGAACTCGACAGCGCCACCGCCACAGAGGTGTTCGCAGCCCTGCACGAGTTGAACCGTTCGACCGGCGTGACTGTGATCATCGTGTCGCACGACCGAACGATCACAGAGCGTGTCGACCGCGTGGTAACGATGCGTGACGGACGCACCGCCGCGGAACTGGTAAGGCGCGTTACCTTCGGGCGAGAACGCACCGCTATGGAAGAGTTCGCCCTCGTCGACCGTAGCGGCCGACTCCAGATACCGCGTGAGTACGTCGACCAACTCCACCTCGGCACGCGGGCGACCGTCGAACTACACGGAGACCACGTCGAACTCCGTGCCGCCGCGACGGACGAGGAGGCACGATGACCGCGCAGCCGGCACCCGCCGTCGAGGTCCGCGGCGTCTCCCGTCACTTCGATGGTGGCGGGCACACCGTCTATGCGGTGCGAGACGTCTCACTCACCGTCCCGCCGGGCGAACTCCTCGCGATCGTCGGGCGCTCCGGCTCCGGCAAGACGACGCTCCTCAACCTCATCGCTGGCCTCGACCGACCTGACGAGGGCAGCGTGTTACTCGATGGCCGCGACATCACCACCGCCAGCGAGGCCGAACTCACCGCATTACGCCGCAAGCACATCGGCTTCGTCTTCCAGTCCTTTGGACTGCTACCGCTGCTCTCGGCTGCAGAGAACATCGCACTTGCGCTGAGGATCGCCGGCGCGAGCAGTCGCGACGAGGCGCAACGCACCCGCGAACTCCTCGAGAAGGTGGGGCTCTCTGCGCGCGCCGGGCACCGGCCGTATGAACTGTCTGGCGGCGAGCAACAACGCGTCGCCGTCGCCCGAGCGCTCGCCAACCGCCCACGCCTCCTCATCGCGGACGAACCGACGGGCGAACTCGACACGGTGACGGGTGCTCAGATCTTCGGCCTGCTGCAGACCGCGGCCGCCGACGGCGTCACGATCGTCATGGCGACCCATGACCCGCTGATCGTCGACTACGCGCATCGGGTCGTGG
>SCVR01000295.1 GCA_004296805.1 Dehalococcoidia bacterium | reverse complement strand
CGCTTCGCCGAGGAGTCATTGCGGCGCCCCGGCCCGCCCGCCGACGAGGCAGGCCCGGATTCAGGTGGCCGATCGTGGTCAGCGATCGGCCGAATGCGGTCCCTCTGGTCGGTCATGTCGCCGGGGTCCTGCACGAGAGCCAAGTCATGGCGTCGGCCCTCACGCGCCTGCCTCGGACGCTCTGCCAATGGATCATTCTTGAACATCCCCGCATGTCACATGCATCCCGCTATCGGCTCGCCAAACTCTGCTGCCAAGCACCCTCCAACACAAATGCCCCAGTTCACCAGATTCGCAGTGGGGGGGCAATTCGCAACGCATTCGCGAAGCGAGAAGTGTCGATTCTCACGACCTTTGACCCCCTGACGGCAGTATTTCTCACGAGCTTGGACCCCCCTCGCGGGTAGTTTCTCACGAGCTTGGACCCCCCCCGCGGGGCACGTGACCTGACTGCTATGACGCGACGGCCCGGCCGGCGGACGGCCGAGGCCGGAGGTCGCCATGGCGTTTCGGGAGGTCACGATGCTGGAGATCAAGGAGGTCCTGCGACGGTGGCTCGGCGGCGAGGCGAAGAAACGGATCGCCCGACAACTGGGCGTCGGCCGCAACACCGTGCGGCACTACATCGAGGTCGCCGAGGAGCAGGGGCTCACGGTGCAGGCCGGCGTCGCGGCGCTCACCGACGACCGACTGACCGCGATCCTCGCGGCGCTCAAGACGTGCCCGGAGCGGACCCGCGGCGAGGCCTGGGCCAGTTGCGAGGCGCAGCGCACCTTCATCGCGGAGAAGCTCAAGGCGCGGCTCCGGCTGAGCAAGGTGCGCAAGCTGCTCGCCCGACGCGGCGTGATCGTCCCGTACCCGACGCTGCACCGCTTCGCCGTCGCCGAGCTCGACTTCGGCCGCGGCGCGCCGACCATTCCCGTCGACGACGGCGAGCCCGGCAAGGAGCTGCAGGTCGACACCGGCTGGATGACCCTGCTGGAGCCGGACGAGCACGGCAAGCGGCGTCGTTTTCGCGCGTGGATCTTCACCGCGGTGGTGTCACGCCACCGCTTCGTCTACCCGACCTTCCGCGAGACGACGCTCGACGCCATCGAAGCCTGCGAGGCCGCCTGGGCCTTCTTCTGCGGCGTCTTCGGCGTGCTGATCCCCGACAACACCAAGGCGATCGTCCAGAAGCCCGACCCGCTCGAGCCGCTCTTCACGCCCGCCTTCCTGGAGTACAGCCAGGCGCGGGGCTTCGTCATCGACCCGACTCGCGTGCGCAGCCCCAAGGACAAGGGACGCGTCGAGCGCGCCGTCCAGCCGACCCGCGACGACTGCTTCGACGGCGAGCAACTCCGCACGATCGAGGACGCTCGCCGCCGTGGCGCGCAGTGGTGTCGCACCGAGTACGGCATGCGGCGGCACTCGGTGACGCGCCGGCTGCCGCTGGAGCACTTCGAGACCGAGGAGAAGGCGCACCTGCAGCCGGCGCCGACCGCGCCGTACGAGGTGCCGCTGTGGTGCGACCCGAAGGTCCACCGCGATCAGCACGCCCAAGTCGCCCAGGCGCTCTACTCGCTGCCGCGACACCTCCTGGGCAAGCGCCTGCGCGCCCGCGCCGATCGCACCACGGTGCGCTTCTACGACAAGGGTCTGCTGGTCAAGACGCACCCGCGGCAGCCACCCGGCAAGCGGTCCACCGACCCGGCCGACTTCCCGCCCGAGCAGCTCGCCTACGCCAAGCGCGACGTCGCCTTCCTGGAGCGGCAGGCCGTTGCGCACGGGGCCTCCGTCGGCGCGCTGGCCCGCCGCATCCTCGACGGACCGCTCCCCTGGACTCGCATGCGCCGCGTCTACGCGCTCATCGGATTCTGCCGGCGCTACGGCGATGCCCGCGTCGAGGAGACCTGCGCCCGCGCTCTCGCCGCCGACATGATCGACATCCACCGCCTCGGCCGGATGCTCCAATCCGGCGCCCCGCAGCCGCCGACGCCGCCCGAGTCGTCGCGCGTGATTCCCCTGTGCCGCTACCTGCGACCGAGCAAGCAATACGCGCTCCCCTTCGCCGACCGCGAGCGGGAGCCCCACGAGAAAGGAGACCCGTCATGACGACCGAGATCATCTCCGCCGACCTCAAGCTCGTGCTGCGACGCCTCAAGCTGTCGCGCATGCTCGACACGCTGCCGGACCGCCTGACGCTCGCCCGCCAGCAGCAGATGCCGCACCAGGACTTCCTGCTGCTGGCCCTTTCCGACGAGGCGACGCGCCGCGACAGCCAGGCGGCGACGCTGCACGCGCAGCGCGCCCACCTCGATCCAGCGATGCAGCTCGAGCGCTGGGACCCGACCGCCAAGGTCACCTACGACCAGATGCTCTTCAACGAGCTCGTCGCCTTGCGCTTCGTCGAGACCCACGCCCACGTCACCATCGTCGGCCACGTCGGCGTCGGCAAGACCTTCCTCGCCCACGCCCTCGGCCACATCGCCTGCCGGCGCGGTCACTCGGTCCTCGCGCTGCGCGCCGACCAGATGCTCAAGACGCTCAAGCACGCGCGCCTCGACGGCACGCACGAGGTCGAGTTGCGCAAGCTGCTCGCCGTCGACCTCCTCATCCTCGACGACTTTGGGCTGGACGCGATGGACGCCACCGAGAGCCGCGACGCCTACGAGATCCTCACCGAGCGGCACCGCGCCGGCTCGATGATCGTGACGTCCAACCGTGGACCCGACGAATGGCTCGCCACCTTCGCCGACCCCGTGCGCGCGCAGAGCGCGATCGACCGCTTCACCAACAACTCGTACGACCTCATCATCGAGGGCGAGTCGTACCGCCCGCGGATGAAGCCCAAGCCGCCCGGCGGCGATCGGCCGCAGCCACCGGCCACGCCCCCGCCAACGGCCAAGACGCGCGCTGCCCGTCGCACTCGCCGAGGTCGACGTGGCTGACCACGCCCGCCCGCGGGCTCCGCTCCGCGCGTCCACCAGCGCGCGCGGCAGGCCTTGGCTCGATGCTGGGGACGGCGCGGGGCGGGCTCTGTGGGGCCCGCCTCTCCCGCTCCGTCCCCGGGGCGCGCTGGATGGCCGCCGCTCCGCTCCGGCCTACAGCCCCCGGCAACGTGGACCGCCACGGCTCACGGCTGGACACCGGAACGGACCCGGAGCTACGGTCAGGCTCGAAGGGCGCTCAGCGCACAGGGAGGACGAGGCAGGAAAGGGCTCTTCAGGTCACGCGACCCGGGGGGTCCATGCTCGTGAGAAACGGGGGGTCCAAGGTAGTGAGAGCCGGCAACATGCCCGTACAGCGTGCGGAGTTCCATGTTGTTGGCCACGTCCCAGAGGCGGACCGTAGCATCGCGGGACGCAGTCGCCGCGATGCGACCATTCGGGGCGATGACGAGATCGTAGACCGCGTCGGCATGC